>VBHV01000245.1:0-7156 GCA_005881995.1 Chloroflexota bacterium
CCCCGCCTGGCGCTGCGGGTGCTCTCCCCGCTGATCCTGGCCGCGACCCTCGTGGTAATCGGCAGCGGAATCGGACTCCTGGTGACCGACCCGGCCCAGGCTGGCCCACTGCGCATCGTGCACGTCCTCAGTACCCTGATCTGGCTCCCGGTGATCGCCATCCATGTCTTCGCCTACATCCGGCGGGTCCCACGTAGTCTCGCGGACGACTGGAGCAACCATCCAACAGAGCAAGCACCAGGACGCAGGCTCCGGCTCGGCGTGAATCTCGGCGCGCTGCTGACCGGGGGGATTGCCGCCATGCTCTTGCTCCCCGTCGCCACACCGTGGATCTCCTGGATCAAGACGAACGAGATTGGCCCGGGTGCCTTCATTGCTGGCATGCTTTTCGCCGCACTTGCGCTCCTTGCCACCAGGCCTCTCAGGTGGAGGTAGATGGACGGTGCGATGCGCGTTTGGGCGGATTTGTCAGGACAGCCTCGACAAATGGGTCATTTGTCACATCACATTTCCACGCGTTTCGGTTATGCTTATAACAAATGCAGCCTGGCAAAGTGTACATGTGATGACGGAAAGTGAATTGAATCACACACGTCATGTGCTTGTTTACCTTGACAGTATTGCAGTGATACGTTAAGCTAAATATGAGCTTAAATATACAAAAATACCGTTGTCTTCGGTTTCTTCCGTTCCGCGCAGGTTCTTTAGGAGAGACGGACCTGCGACCAACGTTTCACAGCAATTTGATTACTGTCGGTTTAATACGTCTATCACAGTATCGTAACAGTGTTTTGTAGAAGCGAGTGGCTTGACATACCTGCATGTAAAAAGTGTTGCCCACACATGGCCCACATGTCATACGTGCCAGTTATGTTACGGTTGTAGGGGTGTAGGAAAGACCCCTGCAAGAAAGTAGGTCGAATGATGGGTGTAGAGATGGAAGACCTACCTGACCAAATGAGCCTGGCAGCACTCGCAGAACGCTGCCAGCGCGAGATCGCCAACTTTCGTAAAGGTGAGGTCTTTAATGACCGGTACTGCCTTGAAATTTTCTATCGCGCCATTACCAGACAAGATAACGGTGCGTGGGAACTACTGACACGCAGCTTTCGGCGTATGGTGGTGGGCTGGTTGCGCAATCACCCACTGCGGGAAAGCGCCATGCGCTATGAGAGCGAAGAGAATTTTGTCGACCTGGCTTTTACCCGTTTTTGGAGGGCCACGCGCAATCAAGCGGTGGTGTTCCATTCGCTGGCAGCCGCGTTGACGTACTTGAAGGCCAGTCTGCATGGAGAGCTACAAGATACGATCCGCGCGCATGTGCGCCAGGTACTCCCATTGCCGGAGCCTGGGTCGGGCTTTCCCGAAGAGCCGGCGGCAGAAGAGCAGGATGATGGGCGCGACCTGTGGGAAGTGATCGAGAGCTTCTTGCCGACCGGGCGCGAAAAGCGGATTGCCTACCTGATTATTCACTGTGGCCTCAAACCGCGCGAGGTGGTACGCAAGTGCCAGGACGAATTTAGTGATGTAAAGGAAGTGTATCGCTTGCATCGCAATGTGCTTGAACGGCTCTTACGCAATGCCGACCAGATTCGCTGGCGGCTGAGCGACGAGGAAAAATAAGATATCATGGGGACAGCCAGGCTACTCAGAAACAATGCTCTAAAAAACGCAGGTGCATCGTTTATACAGCGACACACCTATCGGACGTGTGAGAATTGTAGAGTACCTGGCTGTCGGTCTCTATGTGCCAATTTGAAGCAGTTGAGGAAGAACGAACGATGGACTGTTTACATGACATAGCTCCCAGCGACGAGGAGCTTATTGGCTTTGCCCTCGATGGCGAGGCATTATCGGAGGAGGCCAGCAGCCACCTGGAGCAGTGTGAAACCTGCCAGCGACGACTGGACCGCTATCAGAGAGCCAATGCATCCCTGGTTTCGCGCTTCTATCGTAGTCAATGTCCCGATGCCGGGCAATTGACTTACTATAGTATTGGTGGTCTATCGCCCGAAGACCGCCAACGCATCGCCAGCCACCTGCTCGATTGCCCGCTGTGTATGGCTGAAGTCGAGGAAGCCCGTCGCTATATGCAGGAGCAGCCCATCGAGTTTCCAGCCCCTTCATTTACTCCGTATGCCCTGGTACGCCGCATTTTCGCGACGCTCGTGAAACGCCCGCAACTGCAATTCGTCTTGCGCAGCGATGCGCTGGAAACGTCCTGGCCGCGCCAGTACAAAGCCGAGGCGGTTGATCTTTCATTGCATCTATCACGTACCAGTAGTGGAGAGCATATGCTGCTGGGCATATTGACCAGCGTCAATCCCGACGAGGACGTGGAAGCCTTTGCAGGCTTGGCTGCCGAACTCTACACCGCGCCACTGCCTGCGACCGTTAATGGCAATTCCGCAAGGACTATGCCGTTGCTGCGCACCAGGTTAGACGACCTGGGCAACGTCGTTTTCAAACCCGTACCCAATGGTGAGTACGTCATGATCATCTGTCTGCCAGACCGCGAAATTATTATTGACGGATTGAACATCGATCACGGGTGACCCATCTCTTTCCTTATTTATAGAGAGGTCTGTAGTACTTCCCTGTAGGTTGTGCGCTTACTACTCTGCTCAGTGTGGGGAGCCAATCACCAGACATGGATACCGACCTATTTTTACAACGCTTGCGTGAATTGCCCATAGAAGATGGGCGAGCCTACATTCAGGAACATATCGCAGAACTAGCCGATCACAAAGCCATTGGCGAATTGCTGGCGGATGAAGCTCTGCGAGTACTTTATGCTCCTTTTCTCTCCCTCAAGATAGCTGAATTGCTGATTTTCTATGGCGAACTTACGGAAGATGTGTATTCGCACGCGCTGGGATTGAAGGCGAAGGGGGATGCCCTTGTTCAGATCAGCCATTACGAGGCTGCTATGCAGAGCCTGGATGTTGCTGGAGAGGAGTTTCTAAGACTGGAAGATGAAATGAACTGGGCTCGTTCTCGTATCAGTTGGATGATTGCCAGCGCGTGGCTAGGTAATGTCGAGGAGGCGATACAGGCTGCCACTCGTGCTCGCGAGGTATTTCTACGACAGGGTGAGCCTTATTGGGTCTGTATCATCAATCATAATACAGCAGTAATTTACTCACACATCGGGCAATACCAGGATGCCCTCGATATGTACGAAAGTATGCTGGAAATCTTTCCTACACTGAATGATCAGAGCGAGTCCTTCATCAAACGGTCCATCGCCCTCGCTGAGCAGAATAAAGGAATAAATCTGGCTCGTCTTGGTAAATTTGAACAGGCCTATCATTCTCTTCATCGAGCCAGGGAAAGCCTGATTTCTCTCGGAGAGGCCAGCCAGCTCTTTAATACAGAGATTCACCTCGCTGAGATAGATTCTATAATGGGCTATTACGGCTCGGCGTTAAGGCGCTACTACCAGGCTCAAGATACTTTGCTGCAGAACGACGTTAAAATCCCTATTTTCCTTGCAGAGCTAAAGCTACAGATGGCCAATGCCCTGGTGAAACTCAATAGAGTACACGAGGCTTGTGAATTGGCATATCAAGCAGTTGAGTTATGTCAGCAACATGGCACATCTTTATGGACAAGTAATGCACTGCGTGAATATGCGGCAACTCTGGTTGCCTCTGGTAGATTACAAGAAGCTGTTGGAGCGCTTACTGAGGCAAGGATACTCTTTAACCAGGGAGGATTTGATCATCATGCCTCGGCAACAAAACTGCAAGAGGCTGAAATTCGCCTCGAAATGGGAGCTGCTGCTGAAGCATATGCCGAGGCCAGCAGCCTCAAAGAGCATTTTGAAGCTCGAGGCTTAGTGGCACGCTCTGTGCATGCTAGTCTGGTCATGGTTGGATCCCTCCTGGAACAGGCAGAGCAGGCAGGGAGAAAGGAGAGGAAAGAGCAGCAAGCTCTAATCCTACAAGAGGCACAGTCGCTTTGTAAGCAGGTAGCATTGCAAGCTCATGAACATCACTTGCAAGAAGAAGTATATAAGAGTCAGTATCTCCTGGGGCGGCTCCTGGCTCTGCAAGGAGAGACTGGGAAAGCTTTGAGGCACTTTAGAGCAGGCATTTCCCAGATCGAGCGTATGCTGGACGACCTTGCCTTTGATCTCTCTCCTTCTTTTCTGCGCACTTCATGGACAGTCTATCAGGATATGATTGCGCTTTGCCTGCAGCAGGGAAAAACTGAGCTTGCGTTCAATTATCTTGAACGCGCTCGCTCAATGGCTTTACGTCAATATCTCAACAAGTCAGGTGCTTTTCAAGAGAAAGCAGGAGACGATGCAGGTACGGAAGTTCTTACCCCATCGAAATCGAATAATGCAGAAATGCTACGAATCCAACAGGAATTGAAGGATTGGCAGGAAAGACATCGTGATTTTAGTATCCTTCTCGCGGATATAGATACATCAGTCTCACCCAAGATTGATCGCGAGGTGTTACTGAGCGAAATGAAGCGATGCGAGGCAAAAATAACTGAGCTATTCGAGCGTCAGTATCTCAGCCAGGTAGGTGTATCCTACCTGTCGGGTACGAGAGAACGTGTAAACAGTGATAGAAAGCGAATTGAGGTCACACAGATTCAACAGCATCTGGCCGCAGAACAGCTATTGCTGGCATATTTTCTTTATAAAGGCAAGTTAGTTATCTTCGCGATGACAAAAGATCGCTTACTTACTCACGAAATTCCTGGAGGTGTAGAGCAATTAGAATATTTGTTGCCTTTACTGCATGCACGCCTGATACCAACAGGTTGGTCTAGTCGGCAAGAAGAGGTAGTACGCCGTCTTTTGAAGAAACTTTATGATCTCTTAGTAGCTCCCGTAGCAACTATGTTGCCTCCGTCTTCCGGGTATGTGACGATTGTTCCTTACGGTCCTCTGCATGAGCTTCCATTTCATGCTCTCTATGATGGATCACATTTCCTTATTGAAGAGTTTCAGATCAACTACTTGCCTGCAAGCAGCATACTTACTCAACTGGATAAATCCAGAGATGAACATCGCGAGAAGCTACAGGCAACTAGAGCAGATCATAAAAAATCACTCATTTTTGGCTATGCAGGTTCAAGGCAGTTACAGCGTGCTCTTGAGGAGGCGAAGTCGCTCGCAACAATGTTGGGCGGACAATGTTATCTTGAAAGTGAAGCGACAATTAAGCGGCTTATTGAACAGGCTTCGGGGAGTCCTATTATTCACCTGGCAACGCATGGTCAAAGCAGGCTAGATGCTCCCAATTTCTCCTCTGTACTGCTGGCTGATGGGCAACTCAATGCAATTGATGCTTTTCATCTAGACCTGCGCTCGTGTGAGCTAGTTACTTTAAGCGGCTGTGAAACAGGATTAGCGTTGAGTGGGGGTGGTGATGAGCAGTTGGGATTGGGACGCGCATTTCTTGCAGCTGGGGCAACCTCATTGGTGATGAGTCTCTGGTCTGTAGAGGATAATGCGACTAACGAGCTGATGCAAAGGTTCTATCAAGAACTTTTGAAAGGGGAGAGCAAAGTTCAAGCTCTCCGCACAGCCCAGCGTAGCCTCCTTGATTGTACCTCTTCAATCTATACCCATCCCTATTTCTGGGCCTCCTTCCGCCTGGTTGGTGATGCTGGTCCTCTCACTTTGATTTCCAGAAATACCTGCTAGCGCGTTCTGGAAATCAAAGTGAGGTGCTAAAAAAGTGATTCTGCTGCGTTTCGTTGGTATAAGGATGTTTCGTTGAAATGCATAAGGATGAAACCCCCTACAGGTAATTTGTAGAGATGCACGGAGGCATATATGGACGGCACACAGCAATCAATGGGTATGGGCATGTATGGACCAAATGTGGTCTGGTGGGTGAAAAACCAGGTCGCATTTACTTTTCAATCAGCCTTACCGCCTACCCCAGAGAACAAGCAGCCTATCATCAATTCACTACACCTGACAGATCTCAATGAATTTCTTCAACGCAATCAACTCTCTTTGCAATCCTTTGGGGAACAGGACATTGCGCATCCTGCTCCTGAGGTGGAAGGGAGTACATCACCCCTGGATGAGAGCCTAGGAGTACTTGGAAAGGGACTGAAAGCGGCGGGTGAAGGGATAGAAAAACTTGGCGAGACCATCGAGGATAGCGGTGAGAAAATTATCGAGCGTGGCGAAAAAGTAGGTGGCAATGGCAACGGTGCGGATAATGATCTCACCAATCCTCGCGGTAAATACCTGTTCCCTTCACCTGATAGGTCGGGCAGTACCATGATTACTTTTTTCAATATAGTACCCACAGAGAATGATCCTCCGGATGATGTCGGTGTAGATCAGACGGTGAAAGTAGTCAATCTATTCAACAACACCCCCGTTATTGTAACGACATCAGGTGAAGAAATCATACCTCCCATTGCCATGCCAAACTGGCTCGGTGGTGGAACACCAGATTCAACTCATGGTTGCCCTGCCTCTCCACCTATACCAGTAACAGCAGGCGATCAGTGTATTGCTTCTGGTTATTGCCCTATTACGCTGGATGGACTTTCCCCGACCATGCAAGAAAGGTTTGGAGATGGGGTTACTGTGTTTGTGCTAGATACTATGCCTACAGCAGAACAGTTGAGCAACGCTTCAAATCTGGCTAATCCGCCGGGTAGTGGGATAAGAATGAATTTGCTCCTGCAGGACATGGTTACTGGTATGCAGAGTGCGGATACTTTCAGCGGCATTGTTCTAAATGCCAATGCTCCTGCAATCAATGTGTATCATCCGCAGTTCCCGGATTACCTGGAAAATGAGAATGCG
The DNA here is from genome assembly GCA_005881995.1 of Chloroflexota bacterium. The sequence continues at coordinate 6,800 of VBHV01000245.1, forward strand.
CCTAGAACGGGAAGAGACCTCTACAGAATTCTGTATGGCTTCAAGATGCCAGATCATGGTCTGTTTGTTGCGGGTATCATACGCGACCTGGCTCCTAATGCGAAGATCGAGTGCGTGCGTGTTCTCAATGATTATGGCGTCGGGAGGGTGAATGATTTAATGCAGGCACTCGAAATAATACAGGGGCGTATGATTGGAGGAGACTTGCAGGGTCTGCCAGTAGTGATTAACTTGAGCCTGGTTATTACTCCAGAAAGTGAACTCTTCGGCACCCTGGGGTTTGTATTACCGGAACAGCCCGATGGATCGCCAGATACCAGTCTTCGTGAAGGTTTGCATCAGGTAATACAAAGTCTT
>VBHV01000245.1:7213-8968 GCA_005881995.1 Chloroflexota bacterium
TTCAATCTTTAGCAATATGGCCACTGCTACTCCCGAACAGCCGAATGGAATTGCTACTCTGGGTGGAAATGTTGCTGAGCCCGTGGCGCCCATCCCTCCTGACTGTATGACTGGGGCAACAGATATTGAATACATCATTGGACTGTACAGTTCGGATTTCTATCCGAAACTTGCCGTGAATGATTGTAATGACTACTACTTAGCTCCCAATACAAGTGCCTGGGCCTACTGGTCTGGAACATCCTTCGCTACTCCAATCATCAGCGCTCTGGCTGCGCGGATGATCGAGGGTTTAGCTGCTGGAAGTGTACCATCAAGTCAACAAGTCGTTGCAACCATTAGCTCAAGTACCGTCACCGCAGCCAGTTTTTTACCTTTAGGATCTAATACTGACCTGCAGGCACTGGTCTTCCCAGCATCGCAGTGCCAGCCGGTTTCTATAGACAAGGCACCAGGTGCAGGTTCGCAGGCTGTTGCAATGGAATAGTAACGGTTTAAAAAATATCCACGAAATGTGAATGTAGGGGCGCAATGAATTACCTCTACATTCACCACTTACTTGTTAACAACCTCGGGGCCATCAGCCTACCTGCACTTCAGGGAGGACAAGCGCAAGGCCCTCACCCATCCGCACCTCTGCCCCTTGTCCCTACACGTGGGTATATCTCTTTACTCTCGAGGGGCTTCGCTTAAACGTTATCGCGATCACGATCCCGGTAATACCTGGCGTCTCGTGCTCTATCGAAGCCGCCGGTCACGGCCTGCAAGATCGCTACCAGGATACAGGCGCCGATGAAAGAGATGAAGATGCTGCCGCAGAAGTGGAAATTGCCTTGAATATTGAGAAAACTGGCCAGGTATCCGCCGATGAAGCCGCCGATCAGGCCAACGATGATATTCCCGATACAGCCGTAACCACGACCGCGCACGAAGGCGCTGGCGAGAAAGCCTGCGATCAGGCCAACAATAATCCAGGAAAAAAAGTCAAGATCAAAGTGAATGCCGGGGATATCTGCAAGTACCATTGAAAACAACTCCTTTATCATTTACTCATCTCAATAACTGTTATTGTTTGCGTATCTCAATAACCGCTATTGTATGTACGAGCAAACGATGAAGGGGTTACAAGAAAAGGGAAATAGAAGAGATTGCCAGGGCGACCGCGAGGGTCGCCCTGGCTCATTGGCCTAGCAATCGCACCAGCCCTTTGGCTCCCGCAATTACTAAGCCTCTTGCTTACGGAATCCTGCTGCGTCCATAGCCACCGCTAACGGCGCGCAGGATCGCAATCAGGATACATGCACCGATAAAGGCGACAATGATGGTGCCAACCAGACCACCACCTGTGCTGATGCCTAGCAGGCTGAAGAGCCAGCCGCCGATGAATGCGCCGACGATACCGGCGATGATATCACCAACGATGCCATAGCCGCCGCCGCGCATAACCACGCTGGCCAGGAAGCCAGCGATCAAGCCAACTATCAGCCACCAGACAATGGTGCCAACAGTAAGGTCTGCCAGTACAAAACTAAGTGCCATATTCGTATCTCCTTCTGTTCACTAGTTAAATCACCACGTTAACGAACTGTTCGCTGAGGCGATTGTTCGTGAAAGGATAATTCATATTCAACCTATCACTGAGAAGATGCATCCTTCGCATCTATCGATTAAAGCATATACAAATCAATTGCACAATACAAGTCAACAATAATTACTTTAAGTGTTCTCCAAACTGTTTCTAATCTTTTTAACATT
>VBHV01000245.1:9169-12413 GCA_005881995.1 Chloroflexota bacterium
AACGCCCCAAAGATAAAGGATGTGGAAAGACTGACATTGGACTGCAGCCAGCCACCAATGGAGGGGCCAGTACTAAAGCCGATACTCCATGTGACCGAATACAAGCCGGAAAGCGTTGCACGATGGCGATCTGAAACCTGCTCCATCGCAAAGGCAGCGTAGACAGGCTCGATCAGAGTTCGCATCAATGAGCGGGCGTACTCGCCAGAGATTGCCAGGGGCAGCGTGGGAGCGAAACCGATCAGCACCATCAGGGGCGCTGAAAGATACTGAACGGAGGTAATGAGGCGCAACTTACTCCACCGTTTGACAAAGAGGGGGGCCGTGAGTGAGAAGATGCCACCGGCCAGGCCAGAAATGGTGAAGATGATGCCCAGGGTGCCGGGCAAGAGGCCGAAACGCAAGATGAAGAACAATTGCATGAGCGCGACAACGGCTCCCTCGCCCATCGTAAAGAGCAGATCAGGCACGAGCAACTTCACGAACAAGGCAACCGGCAGCCGTTCCCGCTTTTCATGTAGCACTGCTTCAGACAGAGGTCCGCTATTTCTCACGCTTTCCTCCAGGACGGCTTTTGTAGCTTCATCTGTTGCTTTGCTCGCAGTTGTTCGCTTCGGTTCGTGCAGCAGCCAGAGCGGAAGGCCAAAGACAAAGGTAAACAGAGCAGCAGAAAACACTCCCCAACGAAGCGATAGCGTACTGGCAGCGGAAATATGGAGGACGCCTCCCACAAACTCGGGAATGGCACCGCCTAAGAGATTGCCAAGAGCGCCGACTCCAAGCAAAAGAAAGCTATTCAGCGCGAACACCCCAACGCGCTGTCTCTCGGTCGTGCTTTCGGTCAGCAGGGGCAAATTTGTGACCCAGTAGGCAGTGGAAACGACCCCCTGCATGAATGCACAGAACAGCAACCAGAATGGGGTTGTAACAAGTCCGCACAGCGCAAGAAAGAGAGGAGTGAGGATGGCAGTCAGCAGCAGCACCGGCTTGCGTCCGAAACGATCGGCGAGAATTCCAACAGGGACTGCGCTGACAAGCGCACCAACGGCGGGCATAGCGTTGAAAACACCGATGAAGTCAGGACGGTAGCCCAGGCTATGCACATAGTAATTCAGAGTCAAGGCGCTGATACTAAGTTGAAAACCTTTCCCTGTGGTGAAAAGGAGGAGGAGATAGACGTTTCTCGGCAGGGGCAAGAAGGATGATACGAAAGAGCGTTTTTGTGATGAGGCTCCTCCTTGATCGGTTGACTCAGAGGTATCGGGCACTAAAGACATGAAAGGTTTTCTCCAGGCTAGATAGACACATGCTCATAACGTACCATACGCCGTAGTCGCAAGGCAACGGACAAAAGGACAGGAAGAGAGTTCTTCAAGATTTGTTTCGTTCTGGCCGATTCTGCGATAATTTGATATACTTTAGCGTATAAGTTATCAGGATGTGCTCTGTACATGGCTGGGGCAGGCCCGGCCGCTACTATACACAAATGCATCAGAGCTACGATATAGTTGAGGGCTCTGCCTTTGCTATGACCTATGAACTATTCCATAGCTTTCTTATCAGCAATATCGTACACTACAAGCAAACGCCAAATTTTGTAATTGCTTATAGAAAAGAGCGTATATGGGGTCAAGTTTGATTGAGTCGCGTCCATCAGGGGGGACGGAGCATTCACAGCAGTACGGAGTGCCACGACCAGAATTTCGACCTCCGCATCCTCAACATTCACCGGCAAAACTCGATACACACAAGGTGCAGCATCGTCTGGGCCTGGAACCTGCTGAAGGCTGGTTCTCTATGCTTATGCTGGCAGTGGCTGTCTATTCGGTGGTGTATTCTATCATCGGCGCTCAATGGGTTGCCGATAGTACTATACTGCTCTATAGCACGGCATGTGGACTGCTTGTAGGTCTGCTGGTTGCCAAAATTCGACGTTTTCCCCAGGCTATTTTACACCTGGCCGCCTGCCTGGCCGGTCACTGGCTTTCGATCTGGTTGACCAGCATGATCGCTGAACATGTATCGTGGCTGCTCTTGCTCGAAAATTTGCGCGCAGTAATCAGTGGCGGCCTTGTCTCCTCTTCGGGTAATAGCGGCGAGATGGTTTTTCTATTCTATCTCACCTTCCTGTGTTTCTTCCTCGGCTATTTTGGCGCCTGGTTAATCTACCGCGCACACTTACCCTGGCTGGTTGCGCTGGTCTATTGCTCGATTATGCTGGTGAATCTCCAGTATGCAAAAAGCGATCTTTCGTTGCTAACCGTGATATTGCTAGGCGCGTTATTGATGCTGATTGCGCGTATGCAGTTGAACAACCAGTTGGCGCAGTGGATGCAGGAAGGTTTGCATACAGACCGCGAATGGCTGCGCAACATTACCAGGCGATTTATGCAGATAGCTACGTTACTGACGCTGCTCATTCTGCCGTTGAGCCTGCTCTTGCCGGTTCTTGATCAGCCGTCTTCCGGTGTGTCCTTCTGGAATACACTTGATAATGCGTGGACAAATATTACGCATGGCCAATTTGCGTTCACCAATCCCGGACTGTTTCAAGGGAACCAGGCTGCAACAAACTTTTTTGGCGATGAGCTTTCCATTACCGGCAGTGTCAACCTGCCTACCGGCCAGGTGCTGTATTATACCAGTACCGGCAATGCACCTGCGCAATACCTGGAAGGCTTCACCTATGACCGTTTTGATGGTCACACGTGGACATCACTTGCCTCTAATCAGAACCTGCAGCAGTATTCCGCGAATGCTACGTTGCCGCTTGTGGACCTGGGCAACGTCAGCGAAGTGATAACCTCGATCACGATCGTTGTGCCGCCTGATGGCACCAAACACTATATTTTTGCGCCAGCACAGCCCTACAGCTTTGATGTACCAACCGTGCTTTATAGTAGTAATGGCAATGGCAGTGGCATGCCGACGGCCTGGACGCAGCAAGGACCGTTAAGCGCCAATGAACAGTATCATGTCAAGTCGCTCATTCCGACTCCTTCTCCCGAGGATTTATCGGCAATATCCTTTCCATCTGACTGGACGAGCGATCCAAACTATGCTGTTCTCAGCCAATACTACCTGCAAACGCCTGCTGATTTGTCACCGAACGTGCTGAAAGTAGCGCAACAGTGGACGAATGGGGCGACAAATACCTATCAAGCCATGAAAATGTTGGAGTCGCATTTTACCGATCCAGCCCATTTCACCTATTCCATCAGTAATCCTCCGGTGCCTGGCAATA
>VBHV01000444.1 GCA_005881995.1 Chloroflexota bacterium
GAGATCGCCCGGCCATATCGTGGCAAGTATACGACGCCTACTCATCCCTCGCTTCTTCAGAGGAACATGAGTAGTGTTATAAAACCGGCTGATACAATTGATACATTAGATTCAGGTGATACAACTGATACAAGTGATACAACTGATACATTAGACAAACTCTTCCTGCATTTCGCCAGTGTCAGCAGCAATGGGAGACATTAGAGTGAAGCGATCACCTGCACCAATTACCTCGCGCACGCCCTTGCCCTCGGCCCCCACGGGTAGGTTGCTTGGGGTGGTCTCCAAAGATGTAGGGACAAGGGGCGGAAGAGTGGAAGGGAAGGGGCCTTGTGCTTGTCCTCGTCCTCGGCGCCTCCATGGAGGACAGGCACATAGAACCATCTGAATTTTCTAGTACCTGTATACTTGATTTATTGCTATCTCATGCGTTACAAAGGTATGAGGTTTTTCTCAAAACCACAAGTTCTAGCAAAACGTAATACAGGAGGTTTGTATGCCAGGAATACGCAATGTCATTTCAACCTTGACCGACAACGGCGAAGAGGTCATGGGGCCAGAAGTCCTGCTCTGGCACTATCCCAACAACGACATCGTCAATGGCTCGCTGCTCACAGTAGAGAGCAACCATTTCTGCGTGCTCAAGTCACGTGGAGCTATTCTGAACGTCTACGAAACAGGTCAATATACTGTTCAGACACCTGATCGTCCTATTTTCGGCTCACTGCAACAGGCATTCTACGGTGGACAAAGTCCATGGCAATATGAGGCGCTCTACATCAACCGCTCCAAACTTGTGCTGAAAACAACAGGTATGGCCCTCTCACGAGAAATGGCCGAGATGGTCTACAGCGTGGATTACTATATTCATGTCGAAACACGCGAGGCAGCAGTGCAGCTTGTTCAACATATGCCCTACCGGGGACATGCATTGATGACACAAGAAGTGAACACTTATGCTGGCCCCGTCATCGAACAGGCCGTGAATCAGTTAGTGCAGATCACCCCTCTTGAAGCTGTGAACGAAAAGATTCACGATCTTTCACAGATTGTATTCCAGCACCTTCAACAGTTCTTAGCCGTTTATGGCATCTCGCTTGATACCGTCAAGGTACTGGTGTTCCCACGCGACGAACGTATGAAGGCGCTGATCTCGCTCAAAGCCTTTGGACTGAGCGAAATGGACGCGGTGCGTTACTATACAGCCATGCTGATGGCTGAACGAGGCGTGATGTCCGCCCCCAACATGGCAATCGGCTATCCCTTCAACATCAATGGAGTGCAGCCAACTATAAACGCTGATCGCTATTCCATGGCCGGGTCAAACTCGCCCAACGCTGCCTCTCCCCATCCACCGCAGCAAACGCGATAATGAGTAGAAGGATACGGGCAAGTTTATCTTGCCCGTATCGGGAGAATGAAGATGAGCTTAGAACCATCCAATGACCCTATAGTGCAGCAGCTGCAATTGCTGCTCACCGGCTACGGCTATAACTTCTATAACCAGGCAAATCAAGCCCGTGCCGATGACCTGCTTGTGCGAGAGCGCGCCTCTTACTACCTTGCGCAAGCAGTAGCCACCCTGGCACGCTTACGCGGCGATTATCATACGCGCTTTATCCCGCCCCTGACTCGCGCCAATCCCGATCCGCCACAAGAAGCAATGGCGGTACCAACGCAGGATCGCATCTGGTGGCGCTTCCGGCAGGAGCAGCCACTTTTGATGCAGTTGCTCAACTTCGACCTGACGTTAGTACGCGGCAGCGAGCAAATCTATCAGTATGTTTCGCAGCTGACCCCTGAGCAATGGAATAGCCAGGGCAGCAGCTCATTGCGGCAAATGATGCAACAACTGGCTCATTTAGCGCAAGAGCGGGAACGCCTCCTGTTACTCCCGCTATAAGGTGGCCACTGCTTCTTGTACTTCCACCGGCTGCTGAACTGCCGCCAGATCAATCGCGATGGTCACCATCGAACTCGCCACGAACCGCACCGCTACCCCCTTGCCCAGGCCAAAATCGTGGCGATTGATCGTCGCCTTCGCAGTCAAGTCTGCGCGGCCATCCACCGGCGAGCGCTGACCATGGTATACGACATCGAAGGTAATAGGTCTGCTCACCCCGTGCAAAGTCAGGTTCCCGGTCACCCGGTAGTTTTGACCGCTAACATGCTCGACCTTCCTGCTTATAAAGTTGATAGTGGAATACTTCTTCACGTCAAAGAATGCGGCAGACCGCAGGTGCGCATCGCGCAGTAAATTTCGCGTATCGATGCTGGCCGCCTCCACCTGGGCCTCAACCCAGGAGTTGGCAGGATGCTGCTCGTCAATATGAAGTCGACCCCGAAGCGCTTTGAAGCTTCCTCTCGTTGTGCTGACCGACAGGACTCGGATAGCAAACGACACATGTGAATGCATAGAATCAATTTCCCGGTTCATGGTAATCCTCCTGATGTGTCTCTTCCGAGCCTGCGACCACCAGCCAGCTCGACCCCGCAGAGTCTGTGAATGATCGCCAGGAATATGATTGGGCTTCCAGGGCAATCATTCTCACCTGTCGAGCAGCTGGAGTGTACACTCGGAACGAACGTACGATAGTCTGTACACAGCAAGAGGGTCAAGGGCATATGTTTGTGACAACTATGCCTCTGTCACAAAAACAACCCCTCGACCCTCTTGCTTTGTGAATGATCTTTCTGGTGAAGATCACGACAACATTTCTACCAACAATGAATTTGGAGGTTACATCCCATGAAGATTTTAGTAATGCCCAAACCAATCGAAGGCGTCTCACGTGAAGAGATGCTACAACACGCGGGAGCAGAAATTCAAGCCGTGTGGGAGCTCTACGCGCAAGGCATCTGCCGCGAGTTCTATACCCGCGCCAACGAACCAGGCAGAGTAGTATTGATGCTCGAAAGTGCAAGCGTAGAAGCCGCCCAGGAGGCGCTCGCCACGTTACCATTCGCACAGCTACACCTGATCGACTTTGACCTGATCCCCCTGGCACCTTTCACAGGCCTGACACGCCTCTTCCAGGCACCCACCGGAGCACCCGCAGGAAAGACACAATAAGCCGCCGCTCTCGCCCCTGCGGGTATTGATGGGCTTGTTCTTGGGTTGATGCCTATAGGGCGACCGCGAGGGTCGCCCGTACAATACCAATGGGCCTGTGTGACACGTCACCGTGTATTGTACGGGCGACCCTCGCGGTCGCCCTGGAAGTCAAATCACAGGAGGTAAAATTATGAGTAAGTTTACAAACCTCGAACTGGAGTACTTAAAAACCCAACGCCTTGGCAGGCTGGCCACCATTAATAAAAATGGTGAACCGCAGATCGCCCCCGTGACCTTCCTTTACAACGCCGAGTTGGACACCATTGACATCGGCGGATTGAACATAGGTGAGTCCCAAAAGTTTCGCAATGTTGCGCGGAATGGCCTGGCGTCTTTCGTAGTAGACGACGTCTTGCCCCCATTTCAACCGCGTGGCATCGAGATTCGTGGGCACGCGGAAGCCCTTCCCGATGGTGGGCAGCGCATTTCCCCAAACTTTAGTCCAGCCTTGATACGCTTGATGCCGGGACGCATCATCTCCTGGAATCTGACCTCCGGTGATCCCGCGCGTTTGCTCACGAGAGCGAGGCGATTACGCGCATCAACTGCGCGAGCTCGCTTGCCTCGTCCGCGACCGGCACCAACATCAGCAGTAGCTCGTCCAGACCGCTCGCAATCAGCTCTCGCAGGCGCTTTTCCACCTGCGCCTGGTCTCCTGCAACTACCAGCGCTTTGACCAATGCATCGACGCCGCTTCCATCCTCGGCAATGGGAAAGCCCGCCGCTGCAAACATATGAACGTAAAAGGGCGCTTTCGTGTAGAACGAGATGCGCTGCGTTACCGCCGCTTGTACAGCCGCTTCATCGGTACTCATTGCCACCGGGATATGCGCTACCAGCGGTGGAGCAGGGCGATTTCGCGCCTGGGCCCCTGCTCGGAGTGCAGGCAGAGCTATATTGAGTAGATAGGGAACCGGGCAGACCCACGAAATCGCTCCATCA
>VBHV01000246.1:0-8809 GCA_005881995.1 Chloroflexota bacterium
TAGGGTACGGGCTGGGCTTGCCCCTGCCCTGGTAGCAGCTGACGCTCATCCCATACCGATACCGCCTAATGTGTAGCCAACGAGAACCAGCCATGATACAATAGGCCCATTACAAGTTCTTGGAAATGGGTACACTTTGCTCATCATGCTAGATATCATTCTCACGCTGGCGGAAGCATTTCGCGCGCAGCATAAACAACTATATATGGTAGGGGGAACCGTGCGCGATGTGCTGCTCCACCGGGGTCAATCCAATGACGCGGACCTGGCGACCGATGCGAAACCCGACGAGATCAAGCAGATCGTCGCGCCCACACGCCCCAGCGCGGTTATCCTCGTCGGAGAGCGTTTCGGGACAGTGCGCCTGCACTATGGCAACGACATCATCGAGATCACCACGTTTCGCAGCGAACGCTATAACGCCGAGTCGCGTAAGCCGGAAGTGTGTTTTGGGACGAGACTGGACGACGATCTGCTGCGGCGCGACTTCACCATCAACGCCATAGCGCGCCATCCACTGACGGGCCAGATCAGCGATCCCTTCAGCGGAAGACAGGACCTCGAGGAGCACCTGTTACGCGCGGTAGGCAACCAACCTGATCAACGCTTCGATGAAGATCCCCTGCGCCTGCTGCGCGCCGTGCGTTTCGCCGCCCAGCTCGATTTCACCATTGAAGCTGAGACGCGCCGCTCGATGATTCGCCAGGCGCATAAGCTGCAAAAGATTTCGCGGGAACGCATCCGCGATGAGATGAATAAATTGCTGCTCTCCGATCACCCCTCCAAAGGGCTGAATTTACTGGTCGAACTGGGATTGATGCAGTGGATTATCCCGGAGGTGCTGGATTTGCGCGGCGTCAGCCAGCAGCCGCAGCATACCATACATACCAAAGATGTCTATACGCACGTGCTGCGCGTCGTTGAACGTTCTTCTCCCAGGCTGGCCACCCGTTGGAGCGCGCTGCTGCATGACATCGCCAAGCCGCGCACGCGCACAGTGGAAGATGGCAAGGTGCATTTCTTCGGACACGAGGATATCGGGGCGCATATGGCGTATGATATCCTGAAACGCCTGCACTTTGATCGTGACTTTATCGAAAGCGTCTCGCGCATCGTGCGTTTGCACATGCGAGCCAACGCCTATACCTCTGATTGGACGGATGGAGCGGTGCGCCGGCTCATGCTGGATAGCGGAGCCGATCTACCTGACCTGCTCGATCTTTCGCGCGCCGATATTACCAGCTATCGCGCCGATAAAGTATCGCGCGCCGCCGCCCGCGTGACAGAGCTTGCCGAACGCTGCCAGCGTTTGAAAGAGGAGGCCGAGCGGGTGCCACTCAAGAGCCCGCTGGATGGTAACGAACTCATGGCGCTTTTTGGTCTCCCGCCCGGTCCCTGGCTGCGTCCCATCAAAGACCACCTGCTGGGTCTGGTCATTGATGGCGCGCTCTCACCCGATGATAAAGAACAGGCGGCACGTATTGCAAAATCTTTAATGGAAACGATGCCAGGAGAGGGGCAATGAACGCAATATGAGCGAGCAGCAGACCTTCAGCGACAACTGGTGGATAGAGGGGGATGCACCGGTACGGAGTGCGCCTCGCGCTGCTTTCTTGATTGATGGACGCCTGACAATGTTAGAGATGTGCGTGCGTTTTGTAGGCGCAAAACATTCGATCTCTATCGCTGCCTGGGGCCTCACCCCGGATTTGCTGCTGGTGCGCGGCAAACACCATCGTGCAGGACCAGATGGTTCACCGGAACAGAAAACGTTGCTCGACTGGCTGTGTTCTAAAGGCATGGAGAAGGTTGACCTGCTGTTCTGGCAGCGCTGCCAGGCGCTCAGTGTGGCAAACGTGTTGAACTACGCCGTCAGTAAAGGGGTTGAGGTACGCGTCCTGCTGTGGGATACCTATTCGCTGATCTTCCCAACAGATGCCAGGAAGGTGCATGCTGCATTGGAATCACTCGGCGTGCGCTGCTTGCTTGATGACAGCCATATGAGTATACTCAACCACCCAGCCGCCGCGCTTCATCAGAAGGCGGTGGTCGTAGATAGCCAGTATGCCTTTGTCGGCGGCATCGATATGATGACCGAGGGCAATGGAGAATATGATCGCTGGGACACAAAGGGTCATATTTTTCAAAATCTGCTGCGCCTGAGGAGCGATGGCAAGATGCCGCATGGCTGGCATGATGTGCACCTCAAGTTTGAGGGGCCTGCCGTTGCCGACGTGGAACTCAATTTTCGCCAGCGTTGGAATGCCGTGGCTCAGCTGCATGAGCTAGGCAAGGACTGGTACCTGCCGGAACCGCCTGAGCAAGCCAATACAACGCATGCGACCATCATACGACCACCCGAACATACCGTCGGCGAGTTACGTATACAAATGACGCGCACCATCCCCAACCGCATCTACAATTTTGCTCCCGACGGCATTGCCACTATCCTTGAGTCCTATCAACGGGCATTTGCGAATGCGCGGCATTTCATTTATATTGAAAATCAGTATTTCTGGCGGCGTACTTTCTTAGGATTGGAGAATCCCGCGCTGGGTATCCCTCTCGCCGATATGGAGAAGCTCATAGCAACGCTGGCGGATGCCATAGGGCGCGGAGTAGTAGTCACGCTCTTGCTTCCCGATAATCCCAATGTCGGGCGCGAATGTACCGATGACGGCCTGAAGTATCTCTGGGAACTCTGTCCCGACGCGGTCATGCTCGGTTCGCTGGCGGCCTATACGCTGGGAACATTCCACGAGGAACCGGTGCAGGACGAGGCTGGGGAAACGCTCTCGAATGGAGAGCGGTCTCCCACAAATAACCGGATGCGCTATCGACCCATCTATGTGCATGGGAAGGTAGCTCTTGTCGATGATATGTGGATTACCGTCGGCTCCGCGAACCTGAATAATCGCGGTATGCGTGATGATGCGGAACTCAATATGGCCATTGTCCATCCCAGGATGGCGCAGGCTTTGCGTATGCTATTGATGGCGGAGCACCTGGGCCTGTGTGACGAAGACACGTTGTTTCGTATTATTGAAGTAATGGGGCAGGTACGCCTCACTGACGAGCTAGAGCACGTGAGCGAGGACATAGCAGCGCAGTGGGAAATATTGCAGGAGCAACTGCGTGATCCATTTGCCTCTATAGGCCGCTACGCGCTGCAGGCAAAGGAAAATCTCCAGGCCGTTAAAGAGCATCGAACACTGGTGGGACACCTGCTGCCCTACATTCCACATTACCGGGCGCAAGACTACCAGGTCGAGTTGGATCCGGTGAACGGCTGGCTTGATACGCTGCCCAAACCTCCTCAGGCGCCTCCCGTGGAAGTAGAACAGCAATCATAGAGCAATCATTCCAGCGAAGAAAAGGAAACCAATATGTCAAAAGCGAATAAGCCGGGATCGCAGAAACCTACGACAAACAATGTGAATCAACTTCGAGTTCTCAACCAACCATCCATCGAGCTAAGCAGGGTGGCAAGAACCGCAAGTCCACCATTGGCGGAACGGCGGTGCAGGGGTCAAAATCCACCCAGCCAAAGGAAATCCCCACGACGCCTGCCGCGCAGCAACAGCCGGAGTCCTATAACCGTGAGATGCGCCGCCGCATGGAGCATATGGGAACAGGCCCCTACAGCGAACCCGCTCCCAATCCGACACGCAAGCGCATGCAAAAACGGGTAGATGAGCGGAAAAAACGCCAGGAAGCCGCGAAAAAGACGGTTGTGACCAGAGGGCCAAGTACCGATATTAAGGTCGGGCGCAAAAATACCTACTTCTTGCTGGGTGCAGTAGCGATTGTGTTACTGATCATCGTGATCGCCATTATCATCCGGCATCCATTTTAAGAAATATGCCTAAATGCTCAATAGCAACTTTACCAGGGCTGGGCATGCCCAGCCCTGGTAAAGTTGCTATTGAGCATTTCCTGACCTTATTCCCTCGGTCGAACAATCAACAGCGGCAGGCGCGAGGTGTCGAGCACTCGCTCGGTCACGCTGCCTACCCAGCGCTGTAGTCCGCTGTAGCCCTGGGTAGTCATGGCAATCGCATCACAGCCGCCGAAGACCCCAACTCCTTCCCCGTTACCTCCATCCTCTGCGACTCTCAGGATGCCCTGGGCAATCTCATCATCGACAATCACCGAGGAGGTGAATTCGAGATTGAGATTGACTATGCCTGGGTCCAAAGAACCCTCGCGCAGATAGTGTATCGTTGCTTCCAGGTACTCCTTAGCCATATTCAGCAGCGCTTGCGTGTTCTGAGTGGCGCGGGCCGCCTTGCCTTCATTGGTAGGCTGGACGATGTGAGTGAGATGCAAGGCACCCCGTCCAGGAGCAGCCAGGGCCGCTGCGAGATAGGCCGCTGGCACAAGCGCTGCTCTGGCATAGTCCGAGCCATCCAGTGGAACAAGGACGCGCAAGGGCCGCTCGCCAGGGTGTCGCTCTTCTGGAACAGAACCGCCTTCACGCAGAACCAGCACAGGGATATCTGCAAAGCGAGCAACTTTCGCGGCGACTGAACCCATCATCCACCAGCGTTTGACCCCGGTGTAGCCGTGACTACACATGACAATGATATCCGCGTGCTTCTCGGCTGCCATAGTCAGAATGCTGGGAGAGATCAGACCGACCGGCACATAGGTCTGAACAGGAATGCCGGTCAGAAGCTCAGACTCAGCCACCCCTGCCAGGTAGCTTTCGGCCAGGGCCCGATCCGCCTGCCCAATGGTCTGTACAAGATTGGGTTTCCCAGGCGCCGAGGGCAAACGTGCAGGCTCAGTGCTAAGCACGCGCACGAGAAAGATGGAGCCGCCGGTGGCACGAGCCAGGCGCGCCGCGATTGGAAGCGCTCGCTCGGCTCTCCCAGAGCCATCCAGAGGAACTAGGATCCGTTTGAACATCTATATACTCCTTCTCCTTATCTCTAGCATTATTACGCAGCCTCCATCTCCTCGACAAATGAGAGGGGCCGGGCGACGCTCTCCAGAGACTGCCGCTCCGCCTTGACACCAAAGAAGACGGCGACGATACCCGCGCCAGCCATGAGCGCGGCACCGAACAGGTCGCCATAGAAGACTTCTATCGGCTTGTTAGAGGCGATGAGAACGCCAAACAGCAGTGGAGCCACCGCTGCGGCTCCTGTTCCAATCGCATAGAACAAGGCAATTGCCAGGGCGCGAACCTCCAGCGGGAATACCTCGCTCACCGTCAGGTAAGCCGAGCTGGCACCGGCGGAGGCGAAGAAGAAGATGATCGACCAGCAGATGGTCTGTGTCACCGCGTTGAGGTAGCCCTGCAGGAACAGCCAGCCCGTGATCGTGAGCAGGACTCCCGAGATGATATAGGTGAAGCTAATCATCTGCCGGCGCCCGATCGTATCAAACAGGCGCCCGATCGTCAGTGGCCCGATGATGTTACCGATGGCGAACGGGATCAGATACAGCCCGACGGTGCTTGGATCAATGTGATAGAAGGTGGTAAGCACCAGGCCGTAGGTGAAGAAGATCGCGTTATAGAGGAAAGCCTGGCCAACCATTAGCGAGAACCCGAGCAGCGAGCGCGTGGGGTAATCTTTCAGCATGGTTCGTATAATTCGGCCATAGCTTACGGTTCCGGTCGGGCGAATCAGCATAGTCCCTTGCGGCTCCGGCAAGGAGGTGATATGCTCTTCTTTCATGACTTCGCCCTCGATCATGCTCACGATCTGGTTCGCCTCGTCGAACCGTCCATGCATCATAAGCCAGCGCGGGCTTTCCGGCACGAAACGCCGTACGGCCAGAATTGCTAATCCGAGGACCGCGCCCATTCCAAAGCAGAAACGCCAGCCCAGGTTCACCGCCAGCAGGTGCGGGTTGAGCAGTACAGTTGTTAAGCCAGCACCCAATGCCGTGCCAACCCACCAGGTACCATTGATCGCGAGGTCGGTGTGCCCACGAACGCGCGCCGGAATCAGTTCGTCAATAGCGGAGTTAATGGCGGCATACTCTCCACCAATGCCGGTACCCGTCAGGAAGCGGCAAGCGGCGAACCAGATAAAGTTGAAGGAGAAGGCCGTTAAGACGGTGGCCACCAGGTAGACGCCCAGTGTAACCATGAAGAGCATTTTGCGCCCGAACTTGTCCGTCATGCGGCCAAAAAACAGTGCACCCAGCACGGCACCTATGAGATAGGCGGTACCTGCACTTGAGACCTCCACAGTGGTGAGGCCCAACGCTTGCTTGTTGGTGAGTACGGCGCCGATTGCGCCGACAATGGTTACCTCAAGGCCATCAAGAATCCAGGTAATGCCAAGCGAAATCACAACGAGCCAGTGCCACCGGCTCCAGGGAAGACGATCCATCCTGGCGGGAATATCGGTCTTCACCACCTTCGAAGTAGGTCCAACATTACTAGTGTTACTACTAACAGCTCTCATTGCTCCAAATCTCCTTTGCTTCGTGCTACGTTAGATATTGACACTTGCTTCTTCCTTGATCGAAGTCGTGAGTGCTGCTTCATCGTCCCGACCCACGACCCTGCTTACACACGAAAGTGGGCAAGCTTTCGCCTGATCATGCAGTGGAAAAGTCAACCACGAGGGCATAATCTGCTGGTAATTATTTGTAAGCGCTAAGGAGACGCACTACATTCACACCCCAATTTAAATTTGAACACGATATTTATCATATTTCGGTTTCGCTCAGCAATGAGAAAGGTAAAGTTGAAACCACTTGCGGTCGAGAAATTTGCATTACTTCGCACGTGTACGCGTCATCTATTGCATCCCAATCATTCATCGGGTAAGATACTTCAAAATCGGTATACAAACGGTGAAGACAGTTGACGCACATGTAAGAAAGAGCAGGAAAAAGTATGGATACCACGATTACCATTGAGTTCTCTTCAGATACAAAGGAGCATCTCAGAACCCTGGAGCACCTGTTGAAGCATGAACATGACGTGGATGTTGACCTGGTTGAGCCAAAACATGCCACGGCTCCCGCGCTTATTGCTATCGGGATTAAGAAACATGGAGAGCGGGCAGAGGATGCCGCGCAGCGTGTAGCGCAGGTCCTTTATAGCTTCTTACACGATGAGGCAAACACTGCGGGCCAGAAACAGATCTTGCTTATTACGATAGAGGGAGATCGTGTTGATATAGAGAACCTCTCTGTAGAGCAAATTAAAGGGATTATCCTCGCGGCTAAAGAGGGCGAAAACGCTTGACGGACAAGGACAACAGGCAATTCTCGATTTTTGATGGGAACTCTCACGTCCTGAAAATTTGACGCATTGCACAATAGCGGTTATAATTCACTCGATATCTTATGGGTAACATCCGTAGGGGCGTGGGCTTGCCCCGCCCGTATCTCGTTGATTGGCAAATACGGGCAAGCCCACGCCCCTACATGATCTTCTAATGCCAAAAATGTATGGATGGGTGCGTGAGGTAGTGCCCGAGAGTCCGGCAGATCAGGCCGGACTGCAGCCGGGAGATTTGATTCGCACAATCAACGGTCATGCCATTCGTGACCTGGTAGATTATCGCTTCTATATCGCCGATGAAGAATTAACGATTGGCTTTGAGCGGCAGCTGAACCAGCATGAAATTCAGATAAGCAAAACTTACGATGAGAACCTGGGCGTACTCTTCGGTGAGGAGCCCGCGCCCTTTATTCGCCAGTGCGCCAATAAATGCGTCTTCTGCTTCATCAAGGGCCTGCCCGAACGTTTCGCGACGCAACCGGGTCTGCCTCATGGCATGCGCTCCACGCTCTATATCAAAGATGACGACTACCGCTACTCCTTCCTTTTTGGCAACTTCATCACCCTGACCAACCTGAAAGAGCACGACTGGCAGCGCCTGGACGAGCAGAAGTTGACGCCCTTGTACGTCTCAGTGCATACCACCGACCCCGACCTGCGCCGCAAGATGGTGGACGGGCCACGCGCGGGCGATATCATCGATCACATCCAGCGCCTGGGCAGCATGGGCATTACCTGCCATACCCAGCTTGTACTCTGCCCACCCATCAACGATGGCCCGCATCTTGATCGCAGCATCCAGGATTTGGCAAAACTGCGCCCCATCGTCGAATCCATCTCGGTGGTACCGGTCGGCCTCACGAAATATAACAACATGATTAAGATGGGCGAACTGCCGCCTTTGCGCCACTATACCCCCGCTGAAGCCGAGGCCATCATCGAGCAGGTTGAGCCATACCAGCGCCGCTTCGAGGCCGACAGCCCCGAAGGCTACCCATTCGTCTACCTCTCCGACGAATGGTACTACATCACCGGGCGCGACTTCCCACCCGCGCAGCATTACGGCTCCTACGCGCAGATTGAGAACGGCGTCGGCATGACGCGCTACCTGATCGAGCAGTGGGCGCGCGGCAAACGCAAGCTCCCCGCTCGCGTGCCGGAGCCGCGCCGCGTCACCCTCGTCACCAGCACGATGGCTCGCCCCGTCATCGAACAATTTGCCGCCGACCTGCGCAGCATCGAAGGTCTCGATGTGCAGGTATTGCCCATTGTCAACCAGTTTTTCGGCCCGCAAGTCACAGTCGCCGGCCTGCTCTGCGGTCAGGACGTGCTGGCTGCCCTCGAGACAAACGACAACCTGGGCGACCTTATCCTCCTGCCCCGCGTCATGCTGGACAACGAAGGCGTGCGTTTCCTCGATGACATGACTGTCGAGGAGTTCAAGGCGCGTCTTCCAGTTCGTGCTGAGTTTGTACGCAACGCGCCTGAGACAATTGATGCGATTCGAGGGCTGGCTGCCACCCCATATTCTACGCCAGCAACTCCGGGCTATCA
>VBHV01000246.1:8843-16402 GCA_005881995.1 Chloroflexota bacterium
GTGCTTCGGGTAGCAGAATAGCAGGCATACGATCATGGATGGGCGCAACCACTTCATTGGGTTCGGTGGTAATAATCGTGCAGGTACGTAACTGCTGCCCATCAGGGCTTTTCCAGCTATCCCACAGCCCCGCGAAAGCAAACGGCTCGTGGTCTTTCATCGTAATATACATGGGTGTCTTAAACCCATTCTCCTTCTTCCATTCATAGAACCCATCAGCAACAATCAGGCAGCGTTTCGAACGCAGCAGCCCCTTGAAGCTCGATTTCTCGGCCAATGTCTCAGCCCTGGCGTTGATCATCCTCGAACCGACGGACTCATCCTTCGCCCACGAAGGAATCAGCCCCCAGCGCAGTTCTGCCAGGTGTGTGGTTCCATTGCGCATAATAGAGACGACATTCTGCGTCGGCGCAACATTGTAGCGCGGCTCGGTCTCCAGCGTCGGCTCAACCCCGAACTTCTCGGCGATAGTTTTTATATTGACGGTAAGTGTGTAGCGACCGCACATATGGGTATCTCCTCGTTTTGGGTAACTGTCAGGAATTGCTCTACATCCTGTTATTATTCTATTCTTTTTTAGCATAGCGCATACGGTTAACCAGATTCAATTTCGAAGATTTTGGCTCTTCCATTAGAGGCCCGGCGTTATCTCCTTAGTGAAGAGAAGGTGTGAATTTTTCTTTCGTTCTTCTCTTCGTGTACACCATATCTAACAACGTTAGCCTTGACATTTCCTTTTGTCAATGGTAAGCTATTCCTATGAAGACGAACATCGTTCGTCTTCAATTATTCGGGCTAAGCAGGCAGACAAAAAGGAGTCGAAGAGAGAAGAAATATGGAAAGAATTATAACCATTATCGGAAAGAATAGCGTTGAATATACAGTCTCGCTGACTGCTGAGCAAGCAGACTACTACTTGCGTCTCGCGCAAATGCGCGCTTCGTCTCCTGACGAAGTGATGCATGAATTTTCTGAGTTGATCATCAGCAAGAGCAAGCAGGATGCGCAGCAGGACAAAGCGCAGTACAATTAACAAAACAAAGAGAAGGGAACGGGAAAGACTCCGTTCCCTTTTTTAATTGCCCCTACCGTTACGACTACCTCCATCCTTGCCCGATAATATAGCCTGGCGAGAGATGGATCAATTTAATCCATAGAAATTTCTCAAAATGTGGATAACTATGTGGACAAATGTTCTAATTGTGGAAAACTCCCCACTTCTTCCCCCACTGGACAATCACCCTCTCCCCTGCTAGGATAGTGCATATAGTGGAAAGGAAGGAAATGCTTTATGACGCAGACACAACTAGAAACCTATATTTCAGAACACGAGGGGCGGTTCCTCGAAGACCTTAAGGGCTGGCTGCGTATCCCCAGTATCAGCACCTTGCCGGAACACGCGGGCGATATCCGGCGGGCGGCGGAATACGCGGCTGACCAGTTGCAGCGCATCGGGTTTGAGCAGGTACAGGTCATACCGATGCAGGGGCATCCTCTCGTCTATGGCGAATGGCTCAAGGCGCCTGGCAAACCAACAGTGCTCATCTATGGACATTATGATGTACAGCCCGTCGATCCCGTGGATTTGTGGGAGTCCCCACCGTTTGAGCCGACTATACGCGGGGATAACCTCTATTGCCGCGGGGCCTGTGACGACAAAGGGCAGACCATGCTCGTTTTCAAGGCATTGGAATCGCTAATGGCGGTCAATGGCCAGCTGCCCGTTAATGTGCGCGTGCTCATCGAGGGCGAAGAAGAGGCCGGTGGCGAGTCGATTGAACACTATGTCAAGACCTATCCCGACCGTTTGAAGTGCGACGCGGCCTTTATCTGCGATACCCACATGCCATCGAAAGAGATTCCCGCGCTGATTACCGGCTTGCGCGGTATCATCTATACCGAAGTGGAAGTGCGCGGCGCCAAGAGCGACCTGCACTCAGGATCGTATGGCGGCGTTGCGCCCAATCCCATCCATACCCTTGCGGTGATTATCAGCCGTCTGAAGGATGCGCAGGGGCACATTTATATCCCCGGACTCTATGACAAGATTCGACCGGCCTCGGATGTAGAGAAAGCCTTCTGGCGCGATGATCCGCTGCATTTCAACGAGACGCTTCTAGAGGAGATAGGTGTCTCAGAGTTCACGGGTGAGGCGGAATATCCCCCATTGGAGCGTATCTGGGGACGCCCGACACTGGAGGTACACGGCATCGTCGGCGGTTTCACCGGCGAAGGCGCGAAGACCGTCATCCCCGCCGTTGCGAAGGCCAAGATCAGCCTGCGCCTGCCCGCCGATCTCAAGTCGGACGAGGTATTCACTCTGTTCGAGCGGCGCGTCAAAGAACTGGCCCCCGCTGGCGTCGAGGTCACCGTGCATAGGATTCATGGAGGTGAGGCAGTGATTGTACCGGTCGATGCAGCGCCTATGCAGGCAGCGGCCTCCGCGCTCAGAGAGACTTATGGCAAAGACCCCATTTTCATTCGCGAGGGCGGTTCCATTCCTATAGCCGCGCTCTTCTACAATCTCCTGGGCGTTCCCGTGGTGATGATGGGCTTTGGCCTGCCGGACGATAACCTGCACGCTCCAAACGAGAAGTATTCGCTTTCGCAGTTTTACAAGGGTATTCGCACGGTTTCGCGGTTCCTGCAAAAGATGGGTGAATAACAACACAGGGACGACCTCCGCGGTCGTCCCTATAACTACTTCAGCCCCTGCTCGTCGGCGATCTTCGTCAGCCGATTGCGTATCTCCCATAGCTCCGGGTAGAACGCATCTCGCAGTGTGCGTTCAAGCATCTCCATCGGTGTGCCGCCGGTGCCGATGGAACCTGGGCCGATCATACGCTGCGCCAGCTTGAAGTGCTGTGTGCGGAAAATCTGGAACACTTCGTCGTAATCGGTCAGCGCTTCGGCAAAGGCCATCAGCAGGGGATAGCGATCAGCCTGCATGTAGATGTCGGTCAGCGTGGCCTGCTCATGCGCGAGCAGGGCACAAAAATCATCCCACAGCAGCGGTGAAAGTCTCATTAGCGCATGAAATCCGGGGGAATCGGTGCCCGCTCCGTCATCCAACATTTTACGGAATCCGTGAAAATCCCAGGGAGACATGGTTTCCAGCATGCGCAAATTTTGTAGCATCAGGTGTTGAATCGCGATGACGCGCTGCATCAGGCGTAGGGCTGGCGGCACGTTGAACTCCTGCAACAGGGTACGAATAGTGCGTAGCTCAAAGTCGGCTTCTTTCCACCACAATTCAAATACCTGGTGGACCACCTGGAATTGCAGCTCGTCATGATGCGCTAGTTCGCTCTCAGGTTTTTGCAGCGAAAGCAGTTCTGGGATGCGTAAGTACCGCTCATATGTACTCTCCCCCGGCGCGTGCTTTGCCTTGTGTGGAGTCATACTTTTTACCATAAAACATAGTCTCCTTCTTTGGATACTCCTGGAAACGACGGCGTCTCTCTAAAATAAGCATAGCACAGAACGGTCAAAGTGAGTAGAGTCAAAAGGAAACAGGCGATGACCTGAAAGAGGTTGATGCAACTATTCCTGATGATCTTCTGTTCGACCTTTGGAACCGCCACCAGGCTTGCTGTCTGAGTCTTGACATAGGTGTTAAAATAATCCTCGGTACACACCACTTGAGAAACAGTTTGTTCATGTACCGGATTTGGGTTTTGCTCTGACAATTTCCCAATGACGTACTCATAGATCTCGAGTGCTTCAGCAACTTGCATGTTCATCCCTTTGTCTGTAACTAGGGAACATGCGTTAAACGAGGCGGCGTAGCTCAGTCGGTAGAGCAAGGGACTCATAAGCCCTGTGTCGTGTGTTCGATTCACACCGCCGCTACCAAGAAGATAATAGCAGGAGGATGCCCGTCGAAGGACGAGCATCTTTTTGTCGAAGTACTTCTATCCTTGCATCTTAGACAGCGGTTACCACGCAGAGACATAATTAGCTACTCGACAATCCACAAATGGCAGCAGAAGGACAGGTCTTCCTGTCCAAAAAGCTCTAGATACCGTTCGAGTCACCGGAAATAATGCTGTTCACCCTGGAGTATTGGACTTGCGTGATAATGAACCAATCATTCTACGGGTCTTTTTTGAAAAATATTACAAAGCAGAGGGCTGGGGCGCCGGGTTAGGCCGGGTGTTGCTCCAGATAGCGCCGCAACGGGTTTGCCGGTGGGGCATACCGCGCTACGGCGGAGCGAAGTCCGGGCATGTCGTTCAAGAACAAGGGCAGCCAGAACGCCCGACGCTTGCCGACACCGTTCACCTGCAAGTACCGATACCCAGGAATCAACCACGGCTCGATAGACTCGATTTCGGACCAATTCAGACGATGGTAGACGAGATAATTGTTTCGGCCGCCAATCCCGTACGGATCGACGTGCCATCGGCTCGTCCCAACGGTCAAGCCGATGGGCAGCAGCAATGCCACCGCAACCCCGGCGAAGCCGAGCAGGATAACCGCTGCGGCGGCGAGTTTGCCCCCAACAACAAAGATGGCCACGCCCAAAGCTGCAGGCAGTGCTAACAGTGTGAGGGCCATCAACCATGGCCGCCAGAGGCTGATCCGGAAAGTGAGCTGTGACTGTTCCCCCATTCGCTTCCTCCTGAAGGCCTAACGGCCTGCTTCATCATGCTTCGATTCAATAGATAGCTATAGCATAGGCGGGCAAGATGAAATGCTCCTGAGAAAAAGCTGAGATGAATCTGAGAACTTTTCAGGAGCGCTTCTGGACCTAAGAATAGCAGATGAGTCTTTCCATGTGCTTGTTGTGGAAACAGAAAATCTGCCGCGTGATGCCCTGAGCGATGACGTTTCCAGGGACCTCCTCCGTCGAGTTCCCAATACAACAAGGTGAAGATCAGGAGCTGAACCGTCTTGCTGCGTTTTCTTAACGGGTTTCATTCCTATCTCGGCCTTCCTTTCCAAGGAGAGGAGAAGCCAGCTTTTATTATGGTATCTGGCTCCATCGTATTATAGATGATAGTGAGACAAAAATGCTTGTTTTGACACAGGCAAATGAGCGTGATACACTGCCATGTCTGTGTTTAGGCTGTGGTAGGTGTGGATCGAGAATCAGAAGTTGCCTTGCAGTAATAGCAATGAAAGGAAACTGCAATGAAGTTGAACGCTAAAGGCTTGAGCCATCTTGGTCTTAGAGTCACCGATCTCGCGCGGGCGAAAAGCTTCTATGTTGACACACTTGGATGCGAAGTGGTGAGGGAAACAGATGGGGTGGTGTTAATCAACGCGTATGGATTACTGATTGGACTGCAAGGGGCCGATGCCTACTCATCAAAAGATGATCACTTCGATCCGTTCCGAGTTGGTCTGGATCATCTTGCTCTGGCCGTGGAAGACGCTAGCATGCTTGAAGGCATGCAGCGGGATTTAGATGCAGCAGGGGTACGCAACCATGGAGTTGAAGAAGACCCGGAGACCCATGATAAGTATATCAGTTTCTTCGATCCGGATGGCATTGCGTGGGAACTCTATTCGGTCTCGACTCATCCTTAGGATTCGCCCGGAACCTGGTGTGTCGACGCAGGTGAGCGCATTTTGCTCAGGAGCCGGATTGCCAGGAGCGCGATCCAGCTCCAGCCGGCGATGATCGCCACGCGTTGAAATAGTCCGGTTGGTCCCAAGCATACACGCGTTGCCAGCTTTTCACCCGCGTCTAGAGCCCCATTGCGGATAGGACTTGAGATGGGTATTTCACCTTGTCTGCAAAATATCGCCTGGCCACACCTCATCTGGCATGCCATCATAATTATCGCGCACGATCACATACGTCATTGGAATCTGCTTGCCCGCAATCACTCGTGGTGCAGCTACATAGACGATGGTGCCAGTGAAACGATGCTCTTTCAGCTGGTAGGTGACCCGTTCACTGATACGATGCTCTGCATATGGAGCGGGTGGACCATAGTCGGCTTCTAGTTCGTCCATATTTTCCAGGTCGGTCATGAACACTTCTTTCCGATGGGCAGACTCAGATAGAGATATTATACTTCTTCCTGGATAATGACCGTTCTGTGTAGATCATCTCAAATCGCTGCTCACCACACGCTGTATGCAGGTGTTTGAACCGGCGACAGTGAATCTGGTATGCTTGTCAGGAGTGGAATCCGACCTGCTTCTAGAGAAAAGGATTGAGGTATGAGCAATATAGATATTCGCGTAGCAATCGCTGACGCTGTCAACGCATTCAAAACAGAGACCGGGCAATTGCCTATCCGCGTGCAGGTAAGTAGGGTACACCTGAAAGAACTTGAAGACAGCCCCTATGAATTCCCGGATGGCTCTACTATCCCGATTGATTTTGTCGAGGGTATAGCTGCTGGCGTGGTTCGTTGTATAGGTGCTGAAGTAATTAGAGATGAGCTTGAATAGATATAACTTGTCTCGGTAGGGAAAGAGAAGACAAGGCGTCGGCTAAACCACTATTGATGGGTTATTCACTGCTGCCTTTACAATGCGAATATGGACAGGTGAGTAGTATCACTCACCTGCCCTATTAGATCCTCTCTGCGCTTGATCCGATAATGGCCTGCTTGCCTTTCTCGTCATTCAGCTTTGGGAGGAAGTGGCTGAGGATTAAGCTCGACGGCACGGCCTCCACTGAGAAGGACCTGCTTAAGACTGGCTAAGGACTGTACTTGCTCCCGCATCACGTTAACAATACCCTCCACAAACAGGATTTCTGCTGGAGTTGTCCATCCAGGCCGACGCATGAGTATGAGCAATTCATCGAAGGCCGAGCCATCGGCCACATCCAACAACTGCCCACTCAGGCTCTTGATCTTGGTTTCAAGGTGAGCAATATGGCGTTCACTTTGTTCAGGCATAACTGTTCCTTTCTTTTCATTTCATTCACTGTAAGGATATCCTCACATACCCGTTGTTCGCTTTCTCGAGAAAGCAAAGGGCTAAGGTCTAACCCGATGGATTGACGCGTGTTACAGGGATTTTTAGCGCAAGCCCCGTCCTTTTTACGCATCTTTTTCAAGATTGCACACTTTTGACTCGCCCAATACAATTATAGTCTGGCTCTCTGAGTTGGACTCGTGGAAAAGCTGAGATGGAACTGAAAAAGCGAGGAGACGGAATAATCTTTCTCAGCCCGGCAATAATATAGTATCTTTGCTGAAACGGGCAGCGATTCGCCGCTCCGCCATCGTTTAAGAGTGGCCGAAGTGGTGAATTCAGGAACAGGCGAAAGGCGCATTGAAGTCTAATAGCTGTATCTGTTCCTGCACTATTTAATAAGGAACGTCTCACACCCTTGAAGCTTGGTGCGCTCATGCTCGCACTTATGGGAACAGTACTCACCATTGGACCCACAGGAAATGGGCGTCTCCCCGGCATTCTGCTGGCGCTAGCGGCAGCGGTCATCTATTCCGGGTATATTCTGGTCGGCAGTCGTCTCATGCCGCACGCCAGTGCCATCGGAGCCTCGACCATCGTCTCTCAGCGGCAGCCGTGGTGTATATCGGCATTGTTGCAGTTCGTGGCCCTGTTTTCCCCAGTACTCTTTCAGG
>VBHV01000445.1 GCA_005881995.1 Chloroflexota bacterium
TCATGTAGCCCATCAGTAACATGGGTGGGTGCACGAGCATGCCGGGGTCCATCAATAGCGGGTTGAGACCGATGCCATCGGGCAAGGGTGATGGCAGGCGCGCAAAGGGATTTGAGACAGTGGTGAGCATGAGCAGGAAGAAAATTTCGATGCTCATCAGGGTGGCCATCACATATGGTACGAGCGCGGTGGGTGCGCGCTTTGAGGTGAAGATGAAGATAGCGGAGAAAATGGAGAGCATCAAAGCCCAGTACAGCAGCGAGCCTTCCTGTCCACCATAGAAAGCCGACAGTGTATAGTACCAGGGCATGGAGAGGCTTGAATGCTGGGCAACGTAGCTTACTCCGAAATCATGCGTCAGGAATGAGGCGATGAGCGATGCCGAGGCCAGCAGTAAAAAGAAGGTGACGGCAAGCACACCACGTTTCGCGCTGGAGATCAGGGGGACATTGCCGCGCTGCGCGCCTACTATAGCCGCGAGGATGGCAAAGATGGCAAAAGCTGCCGCCAGTATAAGCGCAATAAAACCGAGATCAGAAAAATACACGATGAATCCTTACGTGCCAGGGGTCGCAGCCTGGAATTTTGATGGGCATTTTGCCAGCAGCGTCGCAGCTCGGAATGGCGCATGAGCGGTATAGTGGCCCTCGACGACGACGGTGATGCCGGGTCGGAAGATATCAGGCACGATACCCGTGTACACTACCGGTAGTGCTTGACGACCATTATCATCAGCGATGACGAAGCGAATTTGCTGATGCGCATCGTCATGCATAATCGATCCCTGCTGTACCACGCCGGCTACGCGCACAGACTGGGTGGCACAGGTGGTACAGTTTCTCAGTTCCGAAACGGTCATGTAGTAGACTGCGTTGGCCTGTGTATTTGCGAACACGAGGTAGATCACGGCACCCAGGATAGCGATACCGCCCAAAATAAAGCTAACCGGCAAGCGTCGCTTACGTGGTGGCAATGATTTTACCTCGTCCGATGACGCATTTAGAGCAGTTTGCACGCTTTCTACTCCCTACGAACAGTATGTTATTTTGGTGCGATGGTTGCCTCAAACAAAGTGTTGAGGAGCGCGCCAAGCAAAAATACCAGAATACCGAGGGCCAGCATCAACTGCGGCGCGGCTTTTGAGAGCCGTGTTGTGCGCTTTGCCAGCCGCCGTATATTACTCTGTCCAAGATAAATCGCCAGTACGAACAGGGTGAGCGCGGCAGTGATCTTGAGAACCAGTACGACCAGGTAAGGCCAGCCCAGCGAGGTCGTGGTCAGGCGATCAAAGGTCAGGTACGCGCCGCTCAAGAGCAACACCCCCATGCAGATATTCACCACGCGCTTGAATAACGCGGCAATCTGCCCGGCTACTCCTGGTGCAGACCCACCATTGCGCAGTGCGGGCAGGGCTACTGCCAGGTAGAAGATACTTCCACCAACCCACGCTGCGGCGGCGAGTATATGTGCCGAGCGCATAATCAAACGAATTTCTAACATCTGCTTAGCTTGTAATCAATTGCAGGTTATGCTGTAATGTTTGCGCGGTCAATTGGCCGATGACTCTGCTGACAACGGTGCCCTGGCGATTGATAAAGATGGACTCTGGCGTGCCTGTGACGCCGTAGTCAATCGAAACCGATCCAGTCGAGTCCAGCACATTGGGATAGGTGATGCCATTTTGCTGTAAGAAGCGCAGGCCATCGCTCTGTGTATCCTGAAAGTCAATACCAAGAAAGACGACCCCTTTCGAGCGCGCCTGTTGCCATTGTGATTGCAAGAACGGCGCTTCGGCGATACATGGCCCGCAGGTTGAACTCCA
>VBHV01000446.1 GCA_005881995.1 Chloroflexota bacterium
TCGTTCGACTTGTTGCATTTCTTGCGTTTTCTCGGTACTGTATTGTATAGAATACCTTCACTCCTGAGCAATGAGTGATATTCAGCTTCACTCACCTCGTATCTGCGGTTTCGAGTACATCTGTACGCGCGCAAGGAGGCAGCGTGCTGAAAGGAGGCTAGACCATGCCAAACGAAACAGACCCCATCATCGTCAGTCGTTCTGTTGAAGAAGACAAGGGCATCAGCGGGGTGGTTCAGGAGGTGTTTGCTGCTGAAAATTGCTCTGCTGAGTGTCCCACTTGCCAGCAGTCCTGCGCTTTAACGGCGGGGCATGCGGGTCTTCACCATTGCGAGAATGGGCATGACTGGATTTAATCTCCCCTACATCGGACGAGGAGGTCCTGTTGCCCTCTCGAGCAAGTGACCCAGGAGTCTGGTAGCCTCGTGCTACCAGGCTTTTTTTACTCCCCATGACGCGAGGAAAATCTTTCAAAAAATCCTGAACTATCCCAAAACCCGCAAAACTTCGCACTCTCGGCCTACAATTGTAAGAGCCGCTAGCCTCAGAGGCGGTTTTGTCATGTCGTGATTTGGTCCAGCCTGTTGAAAAAGTGTGCGAAACTGATTCATAGACAAAAAGTTGCTGACCTGCACGTATATCCCTCAGATAGATTTACACGAGTGAAGATAGCGACGATCCTTCGATGCTCGTTAGGAGTAACGTATGCAAAAGCAATTCACACGTACTGGGAATCCAGCTTTCAGGCAAGGACTACTGTTTGGTATTCTCCTGGGTCTCTTTCCCATCGTTTTTAATGTGATTCTGAGCCTTGCGGGGCTCAGCACCTTGTTTATTGGTGCTCTCGAGACTACGTTTACTGGTATTGGCCATTTCATTAGCATTGTCAGTCTCATCGTCACCATCCTGGCGTATCTCTTAGCAGGGAGGCGTGCATCGCAACACACAGGCCAGGTGGGTACAGGAGCCCTTGCCGGTCTGTGGACAGCGCTCATCGGTGCTGTGATCACGTGGGTGTACGCGTTCGTCTTCTATGCAACGAAAGGACCATCACCGACAATTGTTCCCCCGTTGTCGGCGATGGTCCCCGATGCCATATTGAGCATTCCGGTGACCCTGCTGTTTGGAGCAGGGATAGGGGCTCTTGGAGGTCTGCTGAGAAAGCGGTAGGCTCGCGCTTTCCTTATCAGACTCACGGGTAGTGGCCGTTTGTCTATCCCTTTACATCGTCTCTCGGTTTGGTGTACTCAAGGAAATCACACACAGAAAGGAAGCACGATGAACACGGAACTCCAGGCTCTCTATGAGCAGGATCAGGCGGATCGAAGGGTATTCTTCGAGCAATTGGATCACGAACAAGTTCAGCAGGTGCTTCAGCGAGACCGAGCGCGGCGGCAACGGGTGGGGAACTCGTCGGAAGCGAAGCATTGCAGGCTCCAGAGGATTACTTCCATGCCGCGATGGTCTTTCAACATGGAGAGACGCTGGAGGATTTCTGGCGAGCTCATGAGCTTGCAGGGAGAGGGGCAGAATTAGGACATCCCGACTGCCGATGGTTGGCGGCAGCCGCTTACGACCGTTGGCTGACGAACCAGGGGAAACCACATGTTAAGCGAAAAGTAGACCACTCGATTCCCCCACAGTCTTTTCAAAGCATGATATACTGCTCCACAGAAGTCTTTTCACCGTTTGTTTGACAGGGGGCAGACACGCTTCCCCTGACCGACACGACAGAAAGGAGACCATCGCATGTCCACCGAAGACAACG
>VBHV01000579.1 GCA_005881995.1 Chloroflexota bacterium
GCCAATGGCTGCTCCACCTGCCGCGCGGCTGGCATTCATGAATGAGCCGAACAGTGCTCCGATGCCGCTGGCCATGAACATGAAGGCCAGTTCAATCAACTGCGCGACGATGAGCCAGCCCCAATCGATGTTGGCATTCTGCACGAACAGCGAGCTGAGCGCCACCGCTCCTGCCGTTCCTATACTCAGAATGAGCCCACCGAGGGCGGCGCTCAGCCACATTTCCAGGTAGTAGCGCGTGCGAGAAATTGGCCGTGCCAGCGCCAGATCGAGCGTGCCGTTCTCGAAGGTAGCAGGTAGAGATGCCCCGGCGATATAGGCGACGATTCCGCCCCAGATCAGCGCGTAGAGCGAGCTATACATTTCAAGCGCCATCAGCACCTGGAAGCTGTTTGCGTTGGTAAGCTTCGCGCCCAGCAGCCCGGCTACGGCATTCGATGTAACATACGCAGTGAAATTTATCTGTTGTAACGAAGGATACAAAATGCCTACTATCACCGCAACGAAGACTGCATAGAATACTCCTGCTGCCAGTACTACTCTGTCGTTCGCCAGCGCGACAAATGTAATGGTCAGGCCGCGCGCGCGTTTCTTCGGCGCGGCGATGGTTTTAGAGATCGATGTGGTAGCCATTGTTGGCTCTCCTTTCACCAGTAGAGTGTTTAGCGCGTGCCCGGCGCTGCTGTTTCCGCCTGTGGATTTTCGTAAAATTTCAAGAACACCTCTTCGAGCGGAGCCTCTTCCGCCTGCAGGCGCAGCACTTCGTGGCGACTGAGGGCCTTGATGAGCGCGTCCATACTGCCACCGACGTTGAAGTGGTAGGCATGGTTGTGGCTGGTCACCATGCTCACTCCTGGCATACGCGCCACTTCATCCGCGCTAACGGCATCACCAAACTCGACTGTCACGCGCTGACCCGCCTTCTGGCGTAGTTTCTCCACCTCTTCAATGGTGACGATTTCGCCCTGGCGAATGACCGCTACACGCTGGCAGACCTTCTCGACGTCGCTCATAATGTGCGAACTCATGAAGATGGTCTTGCCGCGTGCCTGTTCTTGCAGCAGGAACTCGTTGAAGGTGCGCTGCAAAAGCGGGTCGAGGCCGGAGGTTGGCTCGTCCAGGATCAACACCTCGGGGTCGCACATAAAGGCCAG
>VBHV01000580.1 GCA_005881995.1 Chloroflexota bacterium
GGCAAATAACAGTACAGCTCCGCTCAATCTCGAAACCATCTACACGCAGGAACTGACCATCACCAGCAGCTACTCATCCTCGCCCGAAGATCTACGCATCGCGCTTGACTTGTTGACAGATCGAAAAGTTTCGGTGAACCGTCTTATTAGCCACCGCCTCCCATTGGAACGATTCGACGAGGGGGTATCGCTCATGCGTGAACGCGCTGCCCCGAAGGTATATTTTTCGATAGCGCCAGACAATGTGGATTACAGCACCAATTATGAGATATAGTAAAGGCATCCCATTCTGTAGGATTGATAGTGAATGAACAAAAAGAAATTGCAGGCCAAACCTTATCAAGTCAACCAGTTTTTGAAGTTAGTCGAGCTATATGACCTTGAGTTAGGAGAGTAACTATGAAAGACTATCACATCAATATCTTCTACAGCGAAGATGATGAAGGTTACATCGCGGATATTCCCGACTTGAAGTTCTGTTCCGCCTTCGGTAGTACACCCGAAGAGGCACTTGAGCAGGTCCAGATTGCTAAGGCATCGTGGATTGAGGCTGCTCATGCTGAAGGCAGGCCTATCCCTCCACCCCGATACAAACCGGTAATCTACCATGTTGCATCTTGAACACCTACATTGCAACACTTTTTTCATAAACCACTCATATATTTTTTGAGAATGCAGGAGATGATTTTGATATGGCAAGCACACAGTATAATGTAGCAATAATTGGCGCTGGCCCAGGCGGCTACGTAGCCGCCATTCGCGCGGCGCAGCTTGGCGCTAAAGTCGCCATCGTGGAGAAACAGTACCTCGGGGGCACCTGCCTCAATGTCGGCTGTATTCCGTCAAAGGCCATGCTGCACATCGCGGAGGTGATGCACAGCATGGAAACGCTGGACGAA
>VBHV01000581.1 GCA_005881995.1 Chloroflexota bacterium
CACACGGTGTCTGGATGTTCCCAGGCAAAATGGATCACCTGCTGAACCTGGTCAGTATTTAGCCCATCGTAAAGAGAAACGGCCAGTGTAGAGGGCAATTTGACCCGTTCAAGAGCCGCAATCGCTTTCACACGCACGTCCCACAGATCTTCACCGCGCAGTTTCACAATATCTTCGGGGCGCGTACTATCAAATTGCAGGTAGACGGAGGTGAAGCCCCATTGGACCAGCTTCTCTGCGAAAGCGGGTTCACGGGCCAGGCGGATGCCGTTACTGACCATTTCTAAGTGCCCAAAACCCTTGTGTTTGACCATGGCGGAAATCTTATCCAGGTCTTTGCGCACCGAAGGCTCACCGCCAGAAATCTGCAGCGAAATGCCCTTGCCCTCAACGGCAATTAATTGATCGAGCCGTGTCTCAATTTCCTCCAGGGAGTAATCGCGCTCAGACGGGCTGGAATAGGCATAACACATGGGACAGGTGAGATTACAGCGTTCGGTCACCTCCAGGATTGCCAGACCCGCGGGTTTGCGCAGGGGGAAAGGAGAAAGTCCTCTGGAAATATCAGTGGTGCCACCATCACCATACCGTTCGATCATGAGCTTCTCTACATCAAACGATTTGCGGTAGAAGGCCGCGTGATAGCCCAGATCCGTGTCCACAACCCCGTGGGTAGGGCAACAGCGAGAAAAAAAGACATGCTCGTGGTCACGCACTTCATACCTTGCCGGAACGATCTCGCCACAGGTAGAACAAATACTGCGCGTATCTTTGAGGATTTCTGCCAAGTTGGTATCCTTTCCGTGGTTGAAACCGGAGATGACTGTCTTATATTATAGCTAATGTTTCCTCAAAAAGTAACCGCAGCTTGTATTGTCTTTTTATCCATGGTTTTGCAGATTTTGCAAGACTATGCTTCCTTTTTCTTGCTGCAAAACTATGCTTCCCTTTCTTTTCCTTCAATAAGGATATCCCAGGCGCTGATGATATTTTGCAGTGATTGCCCGCGAAAGTTCAGGAAACCGTGCACAAAGAGGGCTCAGGCTACGTTATCCCAGGCGCTGAGCTACCTCCAACAGGGCGAAACGAGAGGACGACTCCCGCCGGGCCAATATCTGGAGCGCGGCTTCCCCGTGCTGTCGGCGGGGCCAACACTGCATACTCCCTTGATATCCTGGGAATTCTCCATCGTGGAGGAGGTCGATCAACCGAAACGTTGGGCCTGGGACAGAGGCGGAAACTCTCGGCATCGCCAACTGCGATCACCGTGGGACAAGGAAGCAGTACCTACGCCGGAACCAACCGAGTACTGCCCTGGGGGCTTCCCGGCTCCGGAGGGAAGCACAAGCGGTCTGCGCACGCGTCACGCTGAACCCGCTCTTCGCCGCCGTCTCACGGCAGCAGCTTATCGAGCGTGATCGGCAGGTCGCGGACGCGAATGCCCGTTGCGTGATAGACGGCGTTGGCGATGGCAGCGGCGGTGCCGACGATGCCGATCTCGCCAATGCCCTTCACGCCCATTGGGTTGACGTGGGGGTCGGCCTCCTCGATCCAGCTCACGTCGATCTCCCCGACGTCGGCGTTGGTGGCGATGTGGTACTCAGCGAAGTCGTGGTTGACGTAATCGCCAAAGCGCGGGTCCAGCACGCTTTCCTCGTGCAGCGCCATCGACAGCCCCCACG
>VBHV01000582.1 GCA_005881995.1 Chloroflexota bacterium
AACCAGGTCCGAGTAATATAACGCAACGAGCCATAGCAGATATCTATACCAGGCCCCAGGAGAAAGGCAGACCGAGAGCTGCACGAGGGTTCGGCATGAATAAAATCGCGCTGATACTGGTGATGCTGTATTTGCTGATCCCACTAGGAGCAACGCTGGAGTTTGGTCTCAATACAGGTATCGGCTTTGATTTCTCTACCTTTCAACGCATATTTACCGATCCGGATTTCACACAAACTATACTGACCTCCCTCGAACTGGCCTTTGGGGCGACCATCCTTGCCATTGTACTGGTTACACCGACAGCATATTGGGTGCAACTGCGCATCCCAAGGGCGCGTCCGTTGCTGGAATTTCTCTCACTGGTGCCTTTTGCGGTCCCGGCCATTGTGCTGGCGGTCGGATTTCTCCAGGAGTATAGCGGTACAAGTGGTCCGCTCATCGGTATTCTATCCCTGGGCATTGTCCCTTTCTTGAGCAACACCTTGAATATCGTCAATACTCCTCCACTACTGGTTTGCGCCTACGTGATTATTGCCCTGCCGTTTGTGTATCGTCCTATTGATAATAGCCTGCGCGCCATTAACACAACGGTTCTTACAGAGGCGGCATATAGCCTGGGGAGCGGGTGGTGGCGAGCATTTCTCACGGTTATTCTCCCGAATATCTGGCCCGGAGTGATCAGCGCGGCCCTGCTGACCTTCTCGACCGTGATGGGTGAATTCACCATTGCCACTCTTTTTAACATCTATACGTTCCCGATTTACCTGAACGTTGTGGGTCAGAATGATCCCCACAAAGCTGCATCGCTCGCGATATTGAGCTTCATGTTTACGCTGATTTGCGTACTGGCTATCATCGTAATCGTAGGAGGCCGCCGGAGTAGATTAGGGCAAGCAGGCACACAGATTGACATTGCAGGAGCAAGGTAGTTACTAAGGAGCAGAAGATGGCCTTTCTTGAACTAGAGGATATCACCAAACATTTTGGGCGCAATACCGCCGTAGATCATATCGATCTGTCTGTCGAGCAGGGAGAATTTCTGACACTGCTTGGTCCCAGCGGGTGCGGTAAAACCACGATTCTGCGCATGGTTGCGGGTTTTGAGACACCCAGTGAGGGTACGATCCTGCTGGACGGCGAAGACATTACGCTACGTGCAGCCAATAAACGCCCGATGGGCATGGTCTTCCAGTCGTATGCGCTATTTCCACATTTGACGGCTGAACAAAATATCGCCTTTGGCATGAGCATCAAGCACCAGGCAAAAGAACAGATTAAAATGCGCTGCGCCCAACTACTTGAGCTAGTCGGCCTGGGCGATAAGGGACGCAGTTACCCGCACCAGCTTTCAGGCGGGCAGCAGCAGCGCATCGCACTGGCGCGCGCGCTGGCAGTCGAACCCAAAGTGCTTTTGCTCGACGAGCCGCTCTCCGCACTGGATGCCAAAGTGCGCGTGAGCCTGCGCAATGAGATACGGCGCATTCAGCAGCAGCTCAAGATGACTGCGATCTACGTCACACACGACCAGGAAGAGGCCTTAGCTATTTCTGACCGCATCGCGGTAATGGCGAAAGGCAGGATTGAGCAACTGGATCAGCCTGAAGAGATCTACAGCAACCCACGTACCGTCTTCGCGGCGAGCTTTGTGGGGACGAGCAACCAGTTTCGCGGTGTGCTGGAGTCGGCGGCGGAGGGTCTCTGTCAGGTTGACAATCAGCTACTGCACGCGTCACCGGTATCAGACCTGCACGATGGTGACGCTATACTGGTCCTGGTGCGACCTGAAGAGGTAACATTACAGCAGTTAAGCGAGGGAGATGAAGAGAACACCAATCACGCTGGCAATCATATTAACGGGGTAATCGAATTGCGTACCTTCCTGGGGCCATTTACACGATTTCATGTCCGCACCGATAAGGGCAATACTTTGACCGCAGACGTTCCCAGCCAGCCAGCACGCGATTTCTTTGTAGCACAGCACGTCATTCTTACATTCCCAGCAGAGGCTTGCCAGGTCTTGCCGCTCGATTCACAAGAAGCGGCGCTGGTGAAACAGGCCGAAGCAGAAGCGGTGTAGGAATCTTCAATAATCACCATGAACGAGGCTTCCCTTGCAGGAGCCTCGTTCGTGGAAATAGGCCTTTTCTACATACAATGCTGACTAGAAAGGCTCTGCCTTTCACATGGAAAACAGACAGATGGATACCCTATCTTTGTGTTTGCATGAAATGCTCGTACTCGTACACAACCGCTTCCTGTTCAGGAACCTCTATTGAGCCAGGCCTCCACTCCCGAATGATGATAATCGCATTG
>VBHV01000583.1 GCA_005881995.1 Chloroflexota bacterium
TGTGCACCACCTGGCGCGCACCGAAGAACAACTGTATTATCGTTTAGGGAGTATCCATAATATCCGTTTCATGCTGCGGTTGGCCGGAGAACTGCGCGCCACGATTGTCGCGGGAACGTATTGCGCGTTCCGCGACAACTTTTTAGCGCGCTATATTCCTACCTCGGAGAAGGTGCGCGAAGACCAGCGCGAAAAGTGGCGGGCCGCGCGCCTGCGCTCATAGCAAAGGACACCAGAATCCATGACTGAACCCTACCGTTTCCTCAATACCGGCATACAGGATGCCGCTATGAATATGGCAATCGACGAGGCTGTGCTGCTGCACCATTTGGGCGGTGAGGCGCCGCCAACCCTGCGCGTCTTTGGCTGGTCTTCACCCTCGATCTCCCTGGGGCGTTTTCAGAGCGTTGAACGTGAGATACTTCTCGATGTGTGCCAGCAGCAAGGGGTGGCGTTGGTGCGCCGGCCAACGGGCGGGCGCGCAGTCTATCACCGCGATGAGTTCACCTATAGCATCGTCATCGGCAAACGTTTTGGCGTTCCCTCCGGCATAGTTGCCGCTTATGCCTATCTCGCACAAGGGCTGCTGGCAGCGTTGAACGCGCTGGGAGTTCGAGCCGAACTGAGTGACGAGCGCGTCAGCAAGCAGCCGTCGGCAGCGTGTTTTGCCTCATCCACACAGGCCGACCTGACCAGTGGCGGCTTCAAGCTGATTGGCAGCGCCCAGGTGTGGAAAGATGACGCGCTCCTGCAACAGGGGTCGCTCCCACTAGATGACCGCGCGGCTGAGTTTTTTGCTATGCTGCGCTTTCCCATCGAGGATGCGAGGGCGGAGGCGCTGGCAGCCTATTGTGAGAAAACTACGCCGTTGAGGATATGGAGGGCCAGTTGAGCACCTCGGAATGGGAACTGGCCCATAGGTTGGTGGAAGAGAAGTATAGCAGGTTGGAGTGGAGGAGGGAGCGGGTCAGCTTGATTGAGACCAGTCATCTTGCCTCGTCCATTCCATCGCCCCTTTCGCAAAATTAAGAAACTCTCTCCTGCTTCTATAATCTATATTTGCTATTCACTATTTGCTGCCACTGGGCAAACAGTGATTGGTATGCCGGATTGACGACATCTGCTGCGTACCATTCAATAAATTGCGCCCCATTGTTCTCTGCTGCCTGGATATCTGCTTGCACCACGCAGGTGGCATCACAGGAGGACGTGACGCTATTACTCACAAACGAGATCGTTTGATATTGAATATACAGCCTGGGATACTGGGAACGAAGTTGCTGAAAAATTGGTGTACTGGTTCCGAGTTGCAGCCCTTGCTGTCCAACCCCCATGCCCTGTGAAGCAGCCCAACGCGCCACTTCTAATTGTACCGCTTGTCCTGTGGTGGGATCTATATCCAGGCCATTGAGGGGATAGATCACAGTGGAATAGGAAAACGCGTGTTGATATGACGTCATCATCTCTTTCTGCCAGGCCGCCCAGGTGGTTGGCGTATAGCCCCAGGTGACTAAGTGGGGTTTATCCACGCTGGCATAGTCCCCACGAAGCATTATAGGTAATCCTTCGCCCCCTTCCCCAACGGCTATCCTTACATAGAGTAAATTGTTCCGGTAGGGACTGGCAGCGAAATGGCTGGCAATCGCCTGGATGTACGCTTGCAGATCGGCGGTAAACGTGGGATCAAAGTAATCGGGAATCAGTGTTCCCATGTCTGTATCACAAAAACTCGGAATGCGTGCGATCTCCCAGGAAGGGATCAATTGTGGACTACTACAGTCAGTTCCTGAGGTTCCTTCATTGATATATTTCACAATTAAGGTAAACCGTTTACCTGCTGCGGCCCAGGCTGCTGCTTCATTATCGGCGGGAGCCCAGTTAAACACTCCTTGCTGCGGTTCAACGTCTACCCAGTTCATATTGATATCGATCGCGGCAACATTCGGATTGGCCAGCGCTGAAGAATGATAGGTCCCATACCTGCTTAGCCCCTCATTGTCTATATTGGCTGGATAAGGAGACCTGGCCGGAGTAGCAGACGAGGCCGGAGTAGCAGACGAACGAAGTTGCACTCGGTACTTGCACGCTCCCTATTGTCTGTTGCTTGATGAGAAAGACGACGAAAGAGAGAACAAGAATAAGCAGGACCAGCGCCAATATGCCAATGATACGGCGAGGATTGCGAAATACAGGTCTGCTTCTCCGCATGATAGAACCTCTCCACTAGAGCGTCAGCGTTACCCCTCTGAGACAAGTTTGTCTTCATGAGTATATAGTATCAGAAAGTTTTTGCGAAGCGAAATGATAGCCACTTGTACCTATGTGTGGGATAAGATATACTGGCAACAATATCATCTAGAAATTTTGGGCGGCGGAGTGTATCCTCCTTATTCATTCAGAAACACCGTTATCGTGACTGGCGCTTCGCACGCATCTGAATGAATGGTAGTCTCGGTCGTCAGTAAGGAGCGATTTGTGAGTATTTCGATAGAGATTGCGCGGCGGGTTATGGATGCCTGTAAGCAACGCGCTCAAGAATTACGAAGTCCGGTGAGCATTGCGATTGTTGATGCGGGTGGGCATCTTGTGCTGTTTGAGCGTATGATGGCTCCCTATGGTTGGGCTACGGGCAATATCAGTATTGCTAAGGCGAGTACGGCTGTCATGTTTAATCAGTCTACGGATGCGGTGGCTCAATGGGGGACGGGTATCCCCGGCTTTGCATCGAGTATGGCGACCATGACACAGGGCAAGTTTATTATGGCTGCCGGGGGGTGGCCGATCCGTATGGGAGGCGCGACCGTTGGTGGCATTGGCGTGAGCGGCGGCAATGCGCCTGGACGGGATGATGATATTGCGCGCGCGGGACTGGCTGTGCTTGAAGCGGCGGCTCCGCATTCCAGCTATCGACCGCAATCGCTGCCTCCTGCACAGCAACAGCAGCGTTCGCCTTTGCAGCCGACTCCCGTTTATCCGTCGATCTCAGCGCCTCCGGCGCAGCAGGGTCAGGAGGCGGGCAATGCATCGCCGCAGCCGATACAGAGTAGTATTTACCTGGGTAGCGACCAGGAGCAACAGCCGGGTGACGAACAGTTACCTTTCGACGATTATCGTGAATCGCGTGGAGGTCAGGAATGAACGAAGAGCGAAATACGGGGCAGCAGGGCAAGCCAGGTACATATAAACGCGCGAACCGTCATGGACGTAATCGCCCGGTACTGGTTACCGGCGCTTCTAGCGAGCAGGCATCAACCGTAGATACTCAAACAGAAGAAACAGTTATCAGCGTTCCTACGTCAGAGGTCTCGCCTGTGGCAGAGGAGGCTCCCGTCGTCAAGAAGAACAGGCCACATTTCTTTTCTACTGTAGGAAGGAAAGAGGAGACAGCCGAAGCGAAGGAAACCGACGCGGCCGCGGCGCGCCTGGCTCGCGCTACGCGCGGAAAGGCAGCCTCTGGCAAAAAAGAACTGAAAGAGACGAGAGAAACTAAAGAGACCAGGGAGCCGAAAAAGCCGGAGCCAAAGGCCGTCGCCAGGAGCGCGCCATCTCGCACCGCGCCTCCTCCTCGCCGTGGAGGGTTTAAACCTCGTCACCTGATAGGCATCCTTGCCTATCTGCTCGTTGCAGAATTCGTCGGGGGATACGAGAGGGTCTTCTTGGTGAACAATAATCTGAACGCGCAACTCTTCACTATTGGCTCCATTCACGTTGATACTTCGGTCGTCGTGTTCTTATTGACGCTGGTCGTGCTTTTGATCGTGCTGGCGCGTCTCGATCTTGTTCCGCGCAGCCTGACCCCGATGTCCAGCCAGCAAAGGACGCAGGGCAAGTCTGGTTCATCACAAAATACCTCGGATACTGACTTCGATAGTGGCAGGAATACTCCCTCGATGAAGAAGGGTGTCAAGGGCCAGGATGATGATCTCTACCAGGAATATCGAGAGACGCAGCGCTACTTGCAGCGACGCGAGAGGAAAAAATGAGCGCCAGGGCGGGGGCAAGTCCAGCCCCCGCCCTGGTAGCTGCTTTCCCGCGCAAAAATCTGATGCACGCCCTGATACCACTCGAAAGCTCGACTCAAAATACATTTTTATGTTATACTTGCGGTATCTAGTATTCTGGGGAGAGTAGTTCTACCGGCCTGTAAGGGCATAATGCATTGCGCTTTACAGGTATAAGCAGGGAATTATAGAGATAAATATCAAAGGACATCGCTATGCCGACACGCATAATCATCGCAGATGACGAAACAATACAACGCATGGACCTCAAGGATATCTTGACGAAACAGGGCTACCTGGTGGTGGGTGAGGCGGGTGATGGTGTGAGCGCTGTTAACCTGGCTCGCGAGGTGCGGCCAGACCTGGTGATCATGGATATCCGAATGCCTGAGATGGATGGCATTGCTGCTGCCGAAACGCTCACGCAGGAGAAGATCGCCCCGGTTCTGCTTTTGACGGCCTTCGGCGACCAGCCGTTGGTCGAGCGCGCCAAAGACGCGGGCGTT
>VBHV01000584.1:0-1537 GCA_005881995.1 Chloroflexota bacterium
GGCGTACCTTCCGCTCAACAATGATGAAAAGGATCAGGAAGACCACGGCCAGCACCAGCGCAATGGGATTGTTCTGCGGCCCCGAGCTATTGGCAGTGGTCGGCCCAAGATCGGTGCCCTGCTGCGCCAGTCCCAGGCTGATACAGGTAAGCGCCCCGCCGAGCAGTGCAGCCCCGATCCAGTCGATGCCATGAGCTAAGCGCTTGCCCCTGGGAATGATAAACCACGCGGCAGCCATCAGCGCCAGCACAACCGGCACATTGAAGTAAAAGATGTAGGTCCAATCGAAATGCTGCACCACCAGCGCCCCATATAAGGGACCAACCACGCCGCCCGCCTCGGTCACCGCGCCGATGATACCCAGCGCCAGCCCGCGCCGCTCCTGCCCATAAAAATCGCTGACAATCGCCATCGCCACCGGCACAACCGCGCCGCCGCCGATAGCTTGCAGGAAACGAGCCGAAATGAGGAAAATCAGTCCCGGAGAGGAGGTATCAATGCCGATAGCGCCGAGAAAACTCAGATCGATGTTCTGGCCAAAAAACGGAGCCAGCCCGCACAGCACAGAGCCGAAGCCGAATATGAACAGGCAGAGCAACAAAATGCGCCGCCGTCCATAGATATCCGACACGCGCCCCATCAGCGGCATGGCAATGATAAATCCCAGCAGGTACGCGCTCACAATCCACGCCGCGTGATCCAGGTGAATGAAGGAGATATTGATGCCCGGATCGATAATGATTTTCGGCAGTACCGTCACCACCACCGTCTGATCAAGCGCCGTGAAAAAGACCGCCACACAGGCCACAATCATGGCCGCCAGCGCCGTCCGCCTCCCCCCCACATTGCTCACACTTTTCCCCGGCGCCATGAATCGTTTAAAAGAGCTCGTGATCTGCCGGGTAAACGAGCCACCCGCTCTCGGTGGCCCTCCTGTCGCCCCCGCCGCCTCCATCTTCCCTGTTCCGCCCGCTCCTCCTGCTCCTCCTGTCCCACCTACCGCCCCGATCTCACCGAAGGTGCCCGGCGCGCCAGCATCCTCATCTTCCGGTACCGCCGCCGTATGGGATGTATTAATAAAGTCCCGTTTACGCAGCCGTGCCGATGTCTCCTGGTCGTCTTCTAATGTGTACATCTGACCCCCTGAAAAAAAGATAAGAACAGTAAAAAAATCTATATAGAAAGAATATCTCGACGGACACGATGACGAACCTACAAAGATTATGCCACAAAATCCGTAGGGTCGCTGCAATCATCCAGGGCGACCGCAAGGGTGCGCCCGTACCCTACACGAACCACAAGCATCCAGGGCGACCGCAAGGGTGCGCCCGTACCCTACACGAACGGAACGCCCTCCGTATAGGGTACGGGCGGGGCTTGTCCCCGCCCTGGATGCATCCCTACAGAACAAGCCTGATTTGTTTTTGAAAGTTCGCCATCGCATCCGCCGCAATTATTGAAGCTGTGGAGCTGTAATCGTCACCGACTCGTTAAAATTCGAGATGGTAAATGTGCGCGTCGTCTGCGCCGTATCGCT
>VBHV01000584.1:1637-2158 GCA_005881995.1 Chloroflexota bacterium
CGCCAGCAGGGCGTGCCATTGACGCTATCATCGGTCGGCCCGGTCAAGTTGGTCAGCTTGCTGGCAAGGCCGATAATGCCTGTATCGGGATTGGTCAGCGTGCTGGCATTTAAGACGCCGGTAATCACGCGCCACTGCCCGGTAATGGGGTCGGTAATATACTGCGTCTTACCGATGCTGACGAGGTTGATGGCGACAAGCTGGCCAGAAAACAGCACATTCGCCTGCGCCTTCACTCTGTCCGGCATCAGCACATCGCCGTCCGCGCTGCGAATCTGTATCGAACCACTCTCCGCCGTCCCCAGGTTCGTCACTTTCATAACTACGTGAAAGGCGGTGACAGTACGATAGCTTTTCTGCATAGCACTGATGACCTGCTGCGCGGTCGGCTTCGCGCCCAGATTAGTGCTTGCGCTGGTGCTCGCATGCTGCCAGGGAAAAGTGCAGCCAGTTATCAATAATGCGCCCACCGGCACTGCAATACAAAGCAGTAGAAAGGCCAGCGCGCGACGTGCCGAAAA
>VBHV01000585.1 GCA_005881995.1 Chloroflexota bacterium
GCCAGGTTGGTGTAGTGAGAGCCGCCATTGATTCTCAAGGTGAATTTCGTCAATTCCCAGTGCCTTGACCAGGTCGGTGTCGAAGTCAAGTTCTGGATCATTCATCTGCCGGATAAGCTGCGCCATCCGACCTTGATGAAAAGTATTGTACATGTAGGTGAGCAGGTTCCAACTTTGCGCGTAGGCAAGGTAGGCCTGGTTTGCGTCAGACGGGAAGCCGTCAGAAATTTCACCGAGGCGCAGTAGACTGTGCGTGGCGAGTGCCTGGTCGAAACGATTCTTCATATCGGGTTCATGAAAGGCCTGGTTGTACACAGCCAGTCCCTCGTCAAACCAGGTGGGCGGGTAGTTGTTACCGGCTGCCCCATACTGGATCAGTTGGTGAAAGATAAGGTGCGTCAATTCATGGGGCATATCGCGTAT
Organism: Chloroflexota bacterium; assembly: GCA_005881995.1. Next base: position 424 of record VBHV01000585.1, read on the forward strand.
TAAAGTGTCGTCGTTCATGCCTGTCGCCACAATCGAGGCTTCCTCAAGAGTTGGAAAAGCGACTCCTCCTACCCATTCGTAAGAGCCGGGAGCCAGTGAGCCGTGAAAATCCAGGTCCGTTTCGTACACCCACAAATTGATGGGATGCAGCAGCCCACCTCCAAGGGTTTTGCTAATGTTGTCAATACTCATGCTGGCCTGGCTGAGGATGGCCTGCCCGAAGTCCTTCGATCGATTGTACCAGTTGACCTGTAGCAAACCCGAGGTCAGGTGCTGCCAGGAAAAGCGGGTATCAACAGTTGTCAATGCTTGCTGTGGTTCAACATATGTCCCACCGGCCTTGTCCGCGAATTCCCAATGATAGTACACCATTGTACCGGGTGGAATGAATTTGCTCCCGCTGGTATCTTCTTGCCAGCGCAGGCTGACGATATGTAAAGGGGTAGTGATCGGTATTTTATGCGCCTCTGTCCCTTCAAAGCTGTGGATGTTCACGACAAACGTAGCTGAGACGATAGTACTGGTACGGTCGTTGGCATTCACATTGAAGGTAATCGAATTTGGGAAGTTAACGCTATTAGTTTGAGAGGTAATGGTAATGGCATCTGTCGATAAGGCCAGGGCACGCCGGTGAAAGGTAACCGGAGCAAGAAAAAAGATGAGTAGACAGGCGGTCAGCAGAGACAAGAGACAGATACGGCGTAAGAACATCAAGAGACTCCTCTCCATCCAGGCATAGTGTGAGTCATAGAGTATAGAAGCTATATATGAATAATGCCCCTATTGTACCTGATTTATCCTCTGCTGTACACAGCCAGCATGCCCTGCATGCCCCAAATAGGCGGGTGTGTTAACACATTCTCATTTGTTCGTTGGCATAGATAGGCTACTGCTCCCTGAAACCGATAACCGCTTTCGTTCTTTATGAAGAGTGACGGATGTATAGCGTGATCTGCGCATATCTAAAGGATTATGAAGGAACGATATGAATAATACTTATTGGACTCAACAGCAAGGGGATGAGAATCATCTTCCTGCCAATAATGGAGCGAATGGAGTGACTAAGTCTGGTGGCTTATTGCGCAATTATAAATCAATGCCTCCAATGCCTCAACCACAAGGATGGCCCTCTCATCCAGAGCCGCAAGAGTCGCTGAGGTCTTCGCCATTGAGTCCGTTGCCGCAGTCCCAGTCTCAGCCTCTGGTGCAACCTCCGCAGCTCCCACAACTATCGCAGCCTGCGCCGTTCCCCCAGGGGCAACCAGATTGGCCGCCTCAGCAGGGAGCACGCTCACCTTCCTTGTTTTCCAATGCTATGGATACCATGCGCCGCTGGTCAGGTAAGGTTGTCGCGGCCAGTAAGGACAATGTCGATCAGAGTCCACTGGTACTCTATCGTCCTGGCGCGCCAGAACCGATCAAGCGCAAACCGTGGAGGCGCTCTCATGCTGTGCGCATCTCGATGCAGATGCGCCGCCGCCGGGAGCGCTGGGTACACGCCCGTCCCAATACAAAGAAAATCTTAACTATCACGCTAAGTGTTTTTGCAATACTGCTTGTTGCCTTGCTCTCCTCCGGCTTTGCCTGGGCCTTTGCCTATTATCAGAGCGAGTTTCCACAGGTACAGGGTCTGGCTAATCAGCAGATCAGCCAGTCTACTCGCATTTATGATCGTAGTGGGAAATTGCTGCATGTCTCTTATGATGGTAGATTTGGGCGCAGTACGCCTGTCATCTACAATTACATACCAGGAGTTATGCAGGATGCCATGATTGCCGCCGAAGATCATACCTTCTGGGATAATTCAGGTGTGGACCCCCAGGGTATTCTCCGCGCGGCCACTGAGTACCTCTCCAGCGGTTCCGTGC
>VBHV01000586.1 GCA_005881995.1 Chloroflexota bacterium
ATTATTTCGTCATTATACTCATTTTTGTTCTACTCATTTTTATCGGTGTCTACTTCAGTGTGCGTCTCTATACGCAGGGGGCGCTGGGACGTGGGCCTTTCAAACGCATCCGGCGGGTTCGCACCGTGAGACCTACACCTGGTGGGCCTGTGGTCGAGGAGACGGTTGAAGAGGAAATCGAAGAGGCAGCCCCCAACGAAGAGGAAGTCTAGCCTGCATGTTGAGCTTTGACGAACTCCTTGACAATTAGCGATATATCGTTATAATTATAAACAGATAACGATATATCGCTAAAGAGGCGGACGGGAGTACTTGACGTGTATGCAAGCCGTTTCGCAGGTGGATTTCTGCCACGATACCGTTGACAATGCCTTCTTCCCGTATTATAATTAGGTTGCCTAGTAAATTAGTTACCAACTAAATTAACAACCTTTATAATAAAGGAGGGAAGCAAATGCAAGGGCCTATCGACCCAACTATGCTGAATCTTATGCGGGCCTTTGAGCAATTCCATAAGGCCGAATGGCACGAACGAAGTGTTGCGGGCTGCAAACCAAGCGAAATCCGAGTTTTGTTCTGTATCAAACGCGGGGCGAATCCCGATACGCACGCAATGAATGTATCAGAGATCAGCAAGTACCTTCACGTGACCTCGCCGAGCATTACCCAACTGCTGAAAAGTCTCGAAGCGAATGACCTGGTCGAACGGAGTATCGATCCGGCAGATCGGCGTTCCATCGAAGTCAGGCTGACGGAGAAAGGCGAAATGGTTATCCGGCAAGCCTGGCAGGGTTTTTCAGCCTCTCTTCGGGGCTTGATTGAGTACCTGGGAGAGGAGCAGAGCAATCAGCTCGCCGAGCTTTTGTCAAAGGCGTTTCGCTACTTCAATGAGAAAACAGATAAGATGAATCACTCACACCAGCGTGAAGCAGCCACAATGGAATGGAGATGAAAAAGTATGATTAAATTGCTACGGCTTATGAAGCCGTATCGCATGATCCTTGTTCTTGTGCTGGTGCTGGCCTTCGCGCAATCCATGGCCAACCTGTACCTGCCAACGTTGATGGCGGATATTGTGGATAAAGGGATTGCGCAAAACGACATCGGATACATCTGGAGAACCGGCGGTCTGATGCTGCTGGTGACCATCGGTGGCGTCATCTGTGCCATCATTGGCAGTTTCTATGCCGCCAGAGTCGCGACCGGCTTTGGCAAAATCATCCGTGCCCAAATTTTC
>VBHV01000587.1 GCA_005881995.1 Chloroflexota bacterium
GTTGATGCGGGCGGGCAGCCCGGCCAGCAACTGGGGAGTCTCCGGCTGTCGCCGGAGCAGATTGCCGACCCGCTCCTCGAGGCTGTCGCCGGGCAGGAACCCGGTGTTGAACAGGCTCAGCTCGGCGCCGGTGACGAACACGACCTCGGCTCCCCGGCGGCGGATCCGCTCGGCGCGCTCCGCGCCGTCGGCGAGCAGGTTGAGCATCTCCTCGGGGCCGAGCTGGTAGGTGAACGGCGAGAACCAGACCTCAAGGCCCAAATCGGCGGCGTGGCGCGCGGCGAACTCGAGCCGGTCCAGGTCGTCGCCGAACAGGCGCACCGCGGTGCAGTGCAGGTCGTCGCGGATGATCTGCAGCTCGCGCCGGACGACCTCGTGGTCGAACGGCCGGCGGGTGACGCCGTCGAAACTGAATCCGGTGTCGTAACCGATGCCCTTGGCTCGCAGGAATCGTTCTTGTTGCACGACTGATTCGGCGTTATTGAGCTTCATACACGTTTTCCTTTCGGACACTTTTTTGCTTCAGACAAGAAAACAAAAGAAAAGGACAGGAGAACATCAGGACATAGTATCTACTAAAGCGATACTTCCTTCAGCCTCCAAGCAAGCTGCTCTACGATTGTTCTGAGGCTTTCTTCGCTTCTGTTGAGGGCTGAAAAAGTCGCAGAACGATCTGGGCATCAGGAACATAGGTACGAAATTGTTCTGGATCTCGTAGAGCCCAACGGGTGAGGCCATCAAGACAGGCGCTCATCACCGCTACCAGTTGATCCGGGTCGCCCGGCGCAACCGAGCCTTCGGCCTGGCCCTCGACAATCAGTTGTCTCATCGTCGCCAACAGCATTTGATAGCGTTTGCTGAGCAATTCGCGTATCTCTTCGGGCAGAGCATCAGCATCGAGGGCATGATGAAGCAGTTGATGGGCCTCAAGTGGTTCGCGCTGCCCGCGTGCTCCCACGATACTCGAAATCAGCGTAGCAAGACGTTCCCCTGGTGTTCCAGGCATCTGCACAAGCTGTTGGAACCCGGCAGAATCGTCTGGTACTGTCTGCTTGACCAGCTCAGAGAAGATGGCCTCCTTGTCGGCAAAGTAGCGGTAGGCCAGTCCGAGACTGATCTGAGCTTCAGCGGCAATATGTGTGATCGTCGCTTCCATCCCCTTGCGAGCAAAGACGCTCCTGGCACTCGCCAGGATCTTTGTACGTTGCGCTTCGCGCAGGCGTTGATTCGCTTCTGGCGTTCGAGGCATTCCACTGTCCTTTTCAATGAATGAAAATTTCTTTCATTGGTTAAATATACCTCTTCAGCCCATCTTTGTCAAGCTCTTGACGATCCCGCACGGAGAAGCGCATGGGCTTCGGCAGTTGGCCGATCAAGATAGAGAGGAAGGTGCCAATGATCTTTGAGCCAGGTGGTATACAGGTCTACGTACAGGCGATTGCGCGCAATGAGGGCGTACACATCATCCACACGCAGGTGGGCATGTTGCTCTCACAGAGCCGCAAGCGTTATGCCTGGGGTCGTCAGTTAGATGCAGCACAGGGTGGTTTTTGGGGGAGCATGCTGATATCATAATGAATAGTGAGTGGGATATATTAGGCCTCCAGTTTGGAGAAGCTTGAGAAGCAGTTTGAAGTGGCTATTCATTGGAGATCTTTTGAGCTTCGACCGAAAGGTTCTCCTCCTATACCAGCGCAGTACAGGGCGCGTATAGAGGCAGGGCGTCCCCTATTGCAAAAGAGGGCACGCGAAGAATATGGGCTGGAGTTGAATGCCGGTCCGACCGGTATCGATAGTCGGCCCGCGCTCATCGCTGAAAAGTATGCTGAAGCGCAGAGGAAAGGTGACGTTTTCCATAAAGCCGTGATGCACGCGTACTGGCAAGAAGCAAGGTCGATTGACGGTCCCAGCGTACTGAAGGAGATTGCAGAGCAGGTTGGTCTCAGTACCGAGAACTTCGATAATGTCCTGACCGACCCGGCATTTGATGCCGAGGTATCAGCTGATGTTGAGCTTGCACATGAATATGGGCTCAGCGGCGTGCCAGCGCTCATCTTTGCCGAACGCTACCTTGTGATGGGAGCACAGCCATACGAGGTATTGCGACGGGTTGTCGAAAAGATTCTCGAAGAGGAATAGGGCGATTCTCCTGTAGAACGGTCTACCGGTATGCTTATAATCAAGTTACTGCTGACTCCCCTGCTCATCGGCATGGTGAGCCTGGCGGGTCGTCGTTGGGGGCCAGCGATTAGTGGTTGGTTCGTTGGTCTTCCCCTGACATCTGGTCCAGTGATGCTTTTCCTCGCACTCGATTCGGGAACGATGTTCGCGGCCAGAGCTGCTGAGGGTACCTTGCTTGGGCTGATCTCGGTAGCGAGTTTTTGCCTGGTCTATAGCTGGCTTTCATTGCGTGTCGGCTGGTTGGGGAGTCTGCTGGTAAGCTGGTGCGTGTTCTTTGCTTCGACCTTTATCTTAGAGCAGTTCTCAATGCCCGTAAGTATTGCATTGGCTCTAGTCATCGTCTTCCTCGCCATCGTGCTGAAACTGTTTCCTACTTATCGAGGTAAGTACACTATGACATCCCCGCCTCAATGGGAGGTACTGCTGCGCATGGTGACGGCTACGGCATTTGTGCTGGCGCTGACAGCGGTTTCCGGTGTGTTGGGACCTCAATTAAGCGGACTACTTACGACATTCCCGATCTATGCCACTATATTAGGCAGCTTTACGCACCACTTCTCGGGTGCGGCTGCGGCCGGTAGATTGCTGCGCGGGGTGGTCTTCGGCACGTTTACATTTGCCGTCTTCTTTCTGATCATCGCTACCACCATAGAGCGAGAGGGCATCGTGTTTGCTTTCGGAGCAGCTATACTGGCAGCGTTGTTGTTGCATGGAGGTTCGCTCTGGCTCCTGAGAAGATACATCGATGTTTCCTGAAATGGTACTTATGAGGATGTCAATGTTCCTGGAAAGCGTTATGATAGACAGAGA
>VBHV01000247.1 GCA_005881995.1 Chloroflexota bacterium
GAAGAGATTTACTTCAATGCGGCACGCCTGGACCGCTCGCTGGTCCTGAAGACGGGCGATTACATCGCGCTGGCCAAACCACGCCTGGGGCGGATCACCGAAGGTCGAGGAACCTCGCCGGGCGCTCCCTCGCATTCCTGAATGCTTCCATGTTGAACTGAAGGTACCTTAGAGGTTCAGAGCATAGCGCTTTGGATTATGGGGATCAATCAAGACCGGGACCTTTTTGTACCTCTACCGTTACAGGTAGTGACAAACCTGCTACAATACGAGTACTTAATTTAGTAGAGGGTGGGAAGGCTTTGAGGTGAGGGACATCAAAGAAAGGTAAGTTACTCGCATTGGCACTGGTGAAACCCGTTACAGTTACTGTCTTGACTCCCGCGACATCGGCGAATCTCGGACCCGGCTTCGACAGTCTGGGTCTTGCACTGCTGATCCTCAACAGCCGGTCATCCGGGTCGAAGGCCCACTCGGAGCCGGGCTTTCCACCGGTCCAGACAATTTATTCTTCCGTGCCTTTGCCTCGCTCTATGCCGACAGGCAGGCTGAGTTACCACATGTGCAAATTAGCATGACCATCGCTATTCCCCCTGGTTGTGGCTTAGGCAGCAGCGCAACGGCTGTCGTAGGCGGGTTGGTGGCGGCGAACGCATTGCTGCACCTGCAAGGAAAAGATGTTCCCAAAGATGAACTGTTAGAGCCTGCCGTTGCCATCGAAGCGGGAAATCATCCAGACAATGTGGCTCCAGCATTGTTCGGGGGACTGGTTGCCACGACCAATATGAATGGCAAAATTCACGCCGTCAAAACGCGTTTTCCCGATGCGCTCAAAGCGGTCATATTCACCCCTTCGTTTCCGATGGATACCGTCGCGGGAAGGAAATTATTGCCCGCCTCCTATTCTAAAGCGGACGTCACCTTTAATACGGGGCGGGTCGCGCTCTTGCTGACAGCCCTGCAAACGGGACGCTATGAACTGATCGGCGAGGCGATGCAGGACCGCCTGCACCAGCCCTATCGCCAGACGCTTTTCCCTGCAATGCCTGAGATTATTCAGGCTGCAATCGACGCGGGTGCGCACGGCGCGAGTCTATCGGGAGGCGGTTCCTCCTTGATCGCGCTCGCCAGTTCCAACTTTTCCTCCATACTGCGTGCAATGCAGGAGACGGCCCGTTCTCTAGGAGTAGAGGGAAGCGGAAGGATTTTACGCGCAGACCAGACCGGTGCGCGCGTAATAACTGTTGTGCGGAGTCGAAAGCGCAGTGATTATCGCTCCCATTCCGGTGCGCTGCTTTAGCACTATACGAGCGCATACGCAAAACTTGAAGCGAAAGGATGACACCTCCCCAAATGGAGATGAATACTGCGGGTTTACAGTCCAGTCAATCGGATCGAGAGTTCGGCCAGGTATTGGAAGCCGTCTCTTTACGCTGTGTAGAATGCGCGGTCCTCTATCCTGGCGTGGAAGCTCCGCCTCGTCAACCTCGTTATCGCTGTGATTGCGGCGGGGTACTTGATGTCGAAGCGATCTACCAGCATCCTGTGCAAGAGACCTCCCCTCTCCAGGAAGGATACGGTGCGCTTGCTGACAGTGATCTCATGCCAATTGCCGGGGCTGCGTGGCGGCAACTTTTTGACGAACGCGCTTCGCTACCTCCTCTCTGGCCGATGGACGCGCATACCTTGCTCCTCGATGCCAGTGGTGTCTGGCGCTATCGCGAACTTATCCTGCCGCTTCCCGATCAATATGTAGTCAGTCGCCCCGAAGGAAATACCGCGCTGTATCCGGTTGGTATAGAAAACTGTGGGGATGGCCGTCCTGGGCATCGCACCATAGGTGACTACGCGGGAGTGGAACGCCTCTTCCTCAAACATGAGGGCGAAAATCCGACCGGCAGCTTCAAGGATCGCGGCATGACGGTGGGCGTCTCTATGGCCCGGTATATCGGCGCGCGCGCCGTGGCCTGCGCTTCCACGGGCAACACCTCGGCTTCACTGGCATCGTACGCGGCTCAAGCTGGTCTGCCCTGCCTCGTCTTCCTGCCTGCCGGGCATGTCGCGCCGGGAAAGCTGGCGCAATCGCTGGCATATGGCGCAACCACCATCCAGGTTGCCGGAGATTTCGATGATGCCATGCGCCTGGTTGAGCAGGTCTGCAATGAACTGGGCATCTACCTGTTGAACTCGCTCAACCCCTATCGTGTCGAGGGGCAGAAAGCCATTGGTTTTGAAATCTTACAGCAGCTCGACTGGCAGGCTCCCGACTGGCTGGTTCTGCCCGCAGGCAATCTGGGCAACACCTCGGCTGTCGGGAAAGCCTTGCTCTCGGCGCATCGACTAGGGTTGATCGGACACGTGCCGCGCATTGCCTCTATTCAAGCTGCCGGAGCCAATCCATTCTACCGCAGTTTTGTCAAAGGCTTTTCAGAACGCGAACACGTCCAGGCGCAAACCGTAGCTACTGCTATCAAGATTGGCGATCCCGTCAGCTTTACGCGCGCGCGCCGTGTTATCGAACAGACACGGGGTATCGTTGAGGAAGTGAGTGATGAGGAAATCCTGGCCGCGAAATCCGTGATTGATCGTTCCGGCATTGGCTGCGAACCCGCATCAGCTGCAACGCTGGCAGGCATCCGCAAACTGGTGGAGCGCGGCGTTATAAAACGCGACGAGCGCATCGTTGGCATACTCACCGGACATCTCTTGAAGGATAGCCAGACAGGTATTCCCCAACAACAAGCGATGATGGTAGAAGCCAATGTTGATGCGGTGCGGAAAATGCTGCATAGTTTTATGCGATAAAGGAAAACAGTTCTGTCGCAACTCGATAGTACGATGACAACTACTGAATCGCCACCGATTACTCATGCCGCACAGTCGCGCTGGCATATGAGTATGCATATTATACGTAGCTGGCTCAGCGCCTGGGAAGTCTATCCCATCGTGCTGATCGCTGCTTGCTTGCGCTTATACCAACTCAACGCCAGCGAGTTTGATGAAGATCAGACGATGGTGTTTCGTATGGCGCGTGATGCCCTCGTGCATGGACTGCTCCCCGCCACCAGTAATATTGCCTCTATTCGCATCGTCAATCCGCCCGGGGTCATCTACCTGCTCATGCTGCCCGCCGCGTTCAGCGCGAATCCATTGTGGGCAGTAGTATTCGTGGCGTTATTGAATGTACTGGCGGTCTTGCTCACCTATATTTTTACGCGCCGCTATTTCGGGCGACTGACAGCCGTCCTCGCCGCGCTCCTCTATGCCACGGCCTCCGAACCGGTCTTTTTTAGCCGCTTCATCTGGCAGCAGAATATGATCGCGCCCTTTGTCGTGCTCTTCTTCTTCGCCCTGTTCTGGGGCGTGAGGGAACGACGCAAAGGTTGGCTCTTTCCCGCCCTGTTCCTGCTGGGCTTACTGGTTCAATTGCAAGAAACAACGATCCTGTTAGCCATCCCACTGGCGCTGGCAATTCTACTCGCGCCGGAGACGGTGCGCTGGCGCGACCTGGCGTTCGGTCTACTCTCGCTCGTGTTGATCTTTTTTACGTATCTGCTCTGGGAAATTTCTACAAATTTTTTCGATGTCACAGTCATCCTGAACTTCTCAAAGCTGCCCTCGCATATAGACAATATCGCCCTCACCTACTATAGGGACTTTTTCAGCCCTTATGATCGTCTACCTACCAATACGCAGACCCTTTTGTATCAATTGGTACCCGTGCTCTCGTGGCTCCGCCGCATCATGCTGGTTCTGGTAGTGTGCGGGTTGGCTACCGCAGTTGTAGGCATCGTGTTGAGCTTCACTCGTTCCAATGCAGAGCGTGATGCATCCGGTGAGCACGAGGCTCCATCTCGCATATTGCGTATACACGCAGGCTGGACTCGTTTCTGGCGATGGTGGACGAACTTTCGCGCTGAACCTGTGCGCTCCGGCCTCGTAGTCTTGCTGACCTGGCAGATCATCCCACTTCTGGTACTCTCACGTCATGCGGTCCCACTGTATCCCTATTACCTGCTCATGTTGATGCCAGGGCCTTTTATCTTGATCGGCCTCTTCATTGACCGTTTCGCCGCCTGGCTGCGGCGGCCGGAGCGCAGGTGGACTATTACTCGTTATGCTATGTATGCCTTCGCCTGCCTGGTGCTTATCGCGCAGGTGCTCGGCACAACCGCAGGCTTGATCGACGAAGTCAGCGGGAACAACAAGCATGGTCTCAGCTATAATACGCTCGGTTCGCTGCAATCAGCCTTGAGCGAAGCCGACCAGTTGGCTCAACAGCGCCATCTTCATCACGTGTATGTCACCTCAGATCAATTTACGCAGGTGCCCCTGCGCTATCTCGCTGAACAAATGCGCACACCGACAACCGTCTTTGATGCGACTCACTGCCTGCTGCTTCCCAATCCGGCCGGTGGGCCGGCCGTCTTTCTGGTCGGGCCATACGACCAGTTCGCGCTCTTCTTGCTAAGGCAGTATGCCACCGCGACCCTGATTGACCAGCCAGCACGTCTGGGCGGCGCGCCTTTCTCGCTGTTGCTCGTTCAACCTTTATTACAAACCATCCCAGGTACGTCCAACCAGTCGTTCGCGCATCACCTGCAATTGCTCGATCACCGGGCGCAATCGCTCACTTACAACAGCCGGTTGCTGCTGGTCACGCGCTGGCAATTCTTACGTTCACAGCAGCCCGTGTATCGCACGACCTACACCTATGCCATCACCGCATCTTTCAACGCTGGTGGAGGTACTGTCCCAGAGGTGCGAAGCCTATGTGTCGCCACCTCCATTTCACCAGGGGATCAGCTCATCGCGACGTTCCCCTTTCCCGTAAGTACGCTCATTCCTCGGTCGATCAGCATCTCCGCTCGCTATATCGTCACACACCCTTATAACTTCACTGTTGGACCAGTACATCTTGAAAATATTCGAGATCAAGGCTCGGTGCCGGTCACACTGCAAACGACGAGTGGAAGCGAACACGTTAGGCGTTTCAATCAGCCTCGGCATGAAAAGCTATGGCTATGACAGCCTTTCCCATACCTATGAAGAAAGAGCAAGCGGCCTCCCTCCCTGGCTGCGTTCAGCAATCCTCTTCTCTCTGGCGGAGATGTTGATGCCCATAATCGGCCTGGTCATTGGATATGCTGCCTCCCTGATAGTGAGTGACCTCATGCACTATGCCGGCGCGTTGCTCTTGATAGGGGTTGGCCTGTGGGAACTGATCGAAGAGGGACACGAGTTTCTCAACAAGCGAAATACCCAGGAAGTAAAGACACATCAGCATACAGTATCTAACCCTCAATTGCAGAGCAGCTCATTTCGCTGGAAACAACAGCTTCTCCTTGCGCTTAGCATCAGCCTGGATGAGTTAGCAATTGGTTTTTCGTTAGGTTCGGTATCGAGCCGAGGAATAATCAGTCCGATCACCTTATGCATTTTGATTGGCATTCAAGGATTTCTAATGACGATTATCGGTCTTTCACTCGGTCGTACCTTACGTACTCGTTTGAATCCTCTCAAAGAATGGAGTGAACTGCTCAGCGCTTTTCTCCTCATCGGATTGGGCATATGGTTACTTGTATCATGAAAAAGGCTATAGCAATCCGCTAAGGCTAAGTGTTACAATATGCGGTATAATGCAATCCCAACAACATAGGAAAATGCGCTTGGTCTATAATGGGGGTCAATAGCTCCCTTGAGGGAGGCCTGCATGAGAAATTTGCGGCCAAAACGGAAACTACTACCAGCGTGGGACATGCCCTCTGATCCGGTGAAAGCCGTATTCTGGTTTTTCCACTGGCTGCTGCGCGTGCTGGTGCGTTTCTTTTATATACTCATACTCGGTGCCGTGGCTTACGAAACCTATCTGAACGGTATTGTCGGATTAATAGGCACGTTGCTGGTCGGCCTGGGAGTATGGGCTGGACTGGCGGTTCTGCTGCTATTCGTCAATTTCACCAGCGGCGTCTCGCGCGTGGTCGCGGATGTGGGTCGCATGCAGAAAGGCTATCCTCCCCGCAATCCGTTCTCCAGCTTCGCTGAACCTGTAGAACCGGAAGGCCCGATTGTTGAAGGAACGGTTACCGACCTGGAAGAAGAGCGCAGAAAACGCAGGCAGGAGTAATCACATCCGGTTCTGCGCATTCCACGCGCTCCATGCTTCATCTGCGGGTGTGGGTACATACGAAAATAAGAGCGTACCTTCGCCCTCGATACAATACTGGCCTAAAGAGGCAGGCAGTACCATCGTCTGCCCGCGAGTAAACTCTTCGCTGTACTCAAATGAATCGCCGTAGCGCACCTGAAAACTCGCTCCTAAAGAGGTGAGTATCCCACAACTACTCTCAGTTTTGGCCTTCGTATAGCCAAGGGATATATTGCTCTGCTGTAGCTTGAATTCGTGGGTAACAAAATATTTGCAGGCAACCAGGCAGCGATCAGTATGACCTGGGCCGCCTTTCAGTGAGACAGGCTGCATCTTCACGCGAGTTGAACGATCAAAGCGCGCCACATCAAGAGAGCGTTCGATGTGCAGGTCGCGGGGCGTTCCTGAGGCGGTCAGGCGGCCGTAGTCGTACATGCGGTAAGTGATGTCCGAGTATTCTTGCAGTTCGTAGAGCAGGACGCCGCCGCCAATAGCATGTACCGTTCCGGCTGGAACAAAGATCACATCGCCAGCCGAAACTGGTACTTCATACAGCAGGTTTTCCAGGGTGACAGCCTCGATAGCTTGCTGTACTTCTCGACGCGAGGTAGGAGCTTTGAAGCCGTGTACAATCGATGCTCCAGGAGCGGCATCGAGTACATACCAGAATTCTGTTTTACCCAACTTGCCGGACTCATAACGACGGGCATAGCTATCATCAGGGTGAACCTGTACGGAGAGTTTGTCGTTCGCATCGATGAACTTTGCCAGGAGTGGAAAGCGCTGTCCGAAAATAGCGATGGCCTGCTCGCCAAGCAGCTCAGCTCCATAATCCTTCACCAGCGCGCCTAGCGACTTGCCCGTATATGGCTCGTTTTGAGCGATAGTGCTGACTTCAGTTTCCCAGGCCTCACCAATTGCGATCTCGCCGGGTGGTAGCCGTTTCCACCCATCACGCTCTAATCTTCGTCCCCCCCAGATTGTTTCGTGTAAGGAAGCTTCCAGTCGAATAGGATGCATATACCGCGCGACCCCCTCCTGAATAATATTGTTTGATGAAAAACTATAGAGGCATCCTTTGCGGATGCCCTCTACAATACGCTTTATGCTGCGCTATCTCTTTGGATACGAAGCGCAATTAGTAATGCGCGAGCAGCGTGCCTTCGATCTGCTTCCGCAGTTTTTCGCGCATAACAATCCCTTTAATGCGGTTGATCTCCTGCCCATTTTTGAAAAAGATCACGGTAGGAATACCATCGACATTCCACTGGCCGGTAATCGTGGCATCGGTATCGGTGTTCAACCGGGCGAATGTCACGCGCCCCTCGTATTCCTTGCTTATTGCCGCAAATTCTGGATCAAATATCTGGCAGGCGCTACTTTTATCCGATGAAAAATCAACGACCACCATTTGCTGCGCCTGGAGTACCTGTTCGGCAAAATCCTGGCTTGTGATTTCCATGTAGCTTGTTTTCTGCTCTGCCATACTATCCTCTTTATCGCGTCATTTATCTGCACACACTCATGTGCTAGAAGGGTATCACCCAGAAGTTATCATGTCAAGCAACTCATGCAAGAGATTATATCGGTGCGGATGCTAGCAAAGGCTCAGCATCCTCAATCACATAGCGATATCCTTGCTCGGTCAGGAATAGTTGCCGGTTGGCTGAAAATTCCTGGTCGCGCGTATCGCGAGTGACGATAGAGTAGAAGTAGGCCAGCCCACCATCGGCTTTTGGCCGCAGGATGCGCCCTAAACGCTGTGCCTCTTCCTGGCGCGAGCCAAAGGTGCCGGATACTTGAATAGCGACATTGGCATCCGGCAGATCGATGGCGAAATTTGCCACTTTACTGACCACCATATGCTTGATCTCGCCACAGCGGAACTGCTCATACAGCTTCTCGCGCTGCTTATTGGTCGTGTGTCCGGTAATCAACGGCGCTTGCAGCTCCTCTGCCAGGATATGCAGTTGATCGAGATACTGGCCGATAACGAGCACCTGGTCATCGCGGTGGCGGTCAAGGAGTACGTGCGCAACCTCTAACTTGGCTGAACATTCGGCGGCCAGGCGATATTTCTCGCGTTCCTCTGCAACGGCATAATTTAACTGTTCATCCTCGGTCATGCTCACGCGAATCTCGTGACATTCAGCTGTCGCGATCCATCCCTGCCGCTCCAATTCACGCCAGGGGACATCAAATTTCTTTGGCCCGATCAGGCTGAACACATCGGCCTCGCGTCCATCTTCACGCACCAGTGTCGCTGTCAACCCCAGGCGGCGGCGCGCCTGAATCTCGGCGGTGATGCGGAAGACCGGAGCGGGTAGGAGATGCACCTCGTCGTAGATAATTAGCCCCCAGTCGAAGCTGCCAAACAAGGCGAAATGCGGAAAATCTTCTTCAGTTGGCTCCGCACCGTTCTCCTGTCCACTTCCCTTCTTTTTTTGGCGGCGATAGGTGAGAATCTGGTAGGTGCTGACGGTAATGGGGCGAATTTCTTTGCGGTCACCGGTATACTCTCCGACCATCTCCGGGGGAATATCGGTTTTATCAATGATTTCCTGTATCCACTGGCGCACAGCAATGGTATTGGGCGTCAGGATCAAGGTTGCACGCTGAATATCGGACATGGTTGCTAAGCCCACGATGGTTTTTCCCGCGCCGCAGGGCAAAACCACTACCCCGCTTCCTCCGCTGGGCGCTCCTCCTGCATAGAACGCTGCCGATGCTGCATATTGATAGGCACGCGGCGCGAAGTCGTCCCCGCTCAGCGTTTCCTGCCGCAGTTGCATACTCAGTGGAGCGCCATCGGTATAGCCTGCCAGGTCTTCGGCAGGAAAGCCGATATGGATCAGCGCCTGCTTGATATGTCCGCGCCGTGAGGCATCCACCTGGATCGTGTTCTTATCCAGTTGGCGCAGAAGGTAGGGCTGGGTGCGCTTGTGATGGATGATCTCTGCCATGAGCGCGGTGTCGGTGGAAGTCAGGAGCAGCATATCTCCATCGCGTACGAGTTTGATGCGTCCATAGCGGCTGATATACTCGCGGATATCAAAGACAATATTGGAGGGAATATCATACTTGCTATAGCGCGTCAACAATTCTAGAATCATCGATGCATTCATACCACCTGCCGCAGCGTTCCAGAGGGAAAGCGGCGAGAGGCGATAGGTATGAATGTGTTCGGGCGACTTCTCCAGCTCGGCAAACTGGGCGAGTGCATCGCGCGCCTCAGCATGCAGTGGATGATCAACCTCCAACAATACAGTACGGTCACTTTGAACAATTAAGGGGTTATTTGGATTCATGCTCCCTACACTCCAGGCATATTCGCCCACGTCTTCACATATTTCATGATGGTGGTGATAGCGGCTTCTTCATGATCGCGCATCAGGTGACGTGCGCCAATAATTACTTTAATCCCCTTTGGGCCTTTGAGCTGTTCAACAAACGGCTCTAGCTTATAGAGGGGGCAAATCTCATCAAATTCGCCCGTCACAAAAAGTTTGGGGCGTTCAAACGTTTTGGGAAAGCCACTTGCCGCGCGGAACAACGGGAGGCTGATAGCCACTACGGTGCGTACGCGCGGATCGAACGGCGCGAATAACAACGCGATATACGCGCCAAAGCCATGTCCAATCACACAGACTTTTTTCGCATTGACTCCAGGCTGGGCTAAAGCATAATCGATGGCCCCGGCCAGGTCGAGCGGTTCCAGGCGTCCATCGCTCTGCTGCCCCTGGCTTCTGCCCACACCACGGAAATTGAAACGAAGCGCAATCATTCCGGCTTCAGCCAGTTGCTGCGCCAGTAAGACTGTCAATCGCTCGTGCATATCACTGCTAGCAGGCTGGGGGTGACAGAGAATCACGGCGGGGGCTTGCTCCACCTTTGCCGGCATATGCAACATGCCCTCTAAAAAAAATGATGGCTGCCCACGACTGGGAAACGTGATTGTGCGTTAGGTGGGCGCTGATGATAGTGACATTACCCCGCCTTTTTCTAGATACCTGCTCACCTGTTCGTGTATCCATCTTATCGCAGTCCTGGCTGGCCGTCAACTATGCTGACTGCGAGTAATATTGCCGCGACCAACCAATCACATCAAATTTATGCTAGCAATCACGTTTTCATTTGCCAAACCCTTTGCATATGGGCGCAAGAATGTTATACTGAAATATGAATATGTGCAACATATGTATTTGCGGCAGGTCCGATATGTTTCATGTATGTTACCTGAGGGCGTTCTTGTCACTCGTTTTATTATTTTGAACCCCTCATGATGGTTTCTGCCTGCGTGGATTCTTTCGGGGGGAGGGATTTCGACAGGCTTCTCGCTGACCATCCACTTGGAACAGGAGTATTTATGGCCAACATTTTAGTCGTCGAGGACGAGCGAGTAATCGCCAGATTACTGAAGGACACACTACAGGTCGAGGGGTATCAGGTTGTTACTGTCCTAAACGGCGAAGATGCTGTGCAGTTTGCGCTACGAGAAACACCACACCTGATAGTCCTGGATATGATGCTCCCCGGCATTGATGGCTACGAAGTCGCGCGCCGCTTACGTGACCACCCTAAAACCATGCATATTCCCATTGTTGCCCTGAGTTCATATGGAGACCTTTCCGATAAAGTGCGCGCTTTTGAATTAGGGGTTGACGACTACATCACCAAACCCTTTCAAATTGATGAGCTGCTTGCTCGCATACGCACGCAAATTCGCCGGGTCCAACAAAATTATCTTTCCCCTTTGATTGGTCTCCCAGGCGGTTTGCAAGTCGAGTTGGCCATCAAACACAAGCTCAATAGCCTGGAACCCTGGAGTATCCTGTATCTCGACCTGGATAACTTCAAAGCCTTCAACGATGTTTACGGCTTTTTAACCGGCAACGACATCATCCGTCTGGTGGGGCGTATCTGTCAAAGGGTCGTGCAAGAATATGGGAACACAGATGATTTTGTCGGGCACATCGGCGGGGATGACTTTCTGGTCGTAACGACGCCCGATCGTGCTAATCTCCTTTGTAAGCAGATTAGCGCGGCCTATAAAGAAGAGAGCGTCGCTTTTTATCGTCCGGAAGACCTCAGACGTGGCTCGATCAGTGGTGTTGATCGTAAAGGACGACCCTATCAGTTTCCCCTGGTCTCGTTGTCCATCGGTGTCGTCAATAATCAAATGCGGCGCTCTCACAGCATCCAGGAAGTTAGCTATCTGGCGGCAGAAGCGAAGTATTATGCCAAACAAGCTACCGGCAATGTGTACCATATTACACCTCGCCGGGACATACCCACCCAGGAAACGTCCTACGCTCCTCGTTACAACGCTGCCTCTGTTTTGCCGCCAACGCTGTCCCAGATTGCTGTCGGCAATGCGTCCTACCGTCCTAACCGCTTAGCCGATGTCGAACAAAGGGTAGAATACGAGTACGAGCAAAAGGTATATTAACTAGAGGAGCGTTCCATACGAGTCAAGAAAAGCAAGACATTGAGTATATTCTGAGCGACGAGGCCGATGAAGCGCGACGCCAGGCTGTGCGAGAGAATGCCAAACGCGTCCTGCGCGAGAGCGGACTCGCTGAGATGCTCAAAACCCTCAACACCAATGCGCTGAAAGGGCGAGGCACCTTCCACGAGTACGATTCGCTGGTCTTGTTGCGCTGGGGAACAAGCACCACCCGCCGCCATCTGTGGATTGAAGTGCAAGGCAATACTATCCGCTTCCGGCTTCCACCTCATCGCAGGTGCAGCACACCCATTCCACTGTGTGACGGCGAATATCACACCTTTACCAGCGACGTGTGGGCTAATCACGCCCTACTTCTGAACGAGCTGAACAACTATTACGCCAAACCTGTCGCCGAAACTTCCTCGGATTAGCGCATTGTCAGGATTCAAATCTTCTCTGCTCCTCGTATTATGACTGCGGTTCAAGTGTGAGCACGCGCACAATGCCCATGGTATTGAGCAACCCCCTAATCACCCTATAGTTCTGGTCACTATAGAATTCTTTCTGCTGTGTTTCCCCCGG
>VBHV01000588.1 GCA_005881995.1 Chloroflexota bacterium
TTAGAGACAGTATCTCACCACTCCAGGGCAGGGGCAAGCCCAGCCCGTACCCTATACGAAGCGCGACCACCACCCGTATAGGGTACGGGCTGGGCTTGCCCCTGCCCTGGAAATTCGTGTCAGATGTAGTATTGTGTCTGATGTGTAATACTACCCGCTAGATTATACCTGTCCAATGAGCGTATTGCCTACTGTCTCTATGAAGTGTTCCAGCGCTGGAGTGTCGGTGTTCGGCGGTGGAATCAGGATCAGCCGGTGGACGCCGAGTTCGGCGAATTGCTGAGCGGTTGTTCTATCGATAGGGACGCGTGGAGCCACACTGATCTCTAATTCGCCGAGTGCGGCGGGACGAGCGTAGCGTTGCGCGGTTTCGCGCAGAGCAGCGATGGCACGGGCGGTCTCCTCTAGATTAAGTGCAAAGCCAAACCAGCCGTTTGCCTGTTCGATGGTACGGCGATAGGCTCCGGGTGAGTTTCCACCGACGACAATGGGCGGATGTGGCTGCTGCACAGGATGAGGGTATGCTTGCACCCCTTCAAACGAGA
This sequence comes from Chloroflexota bacterium, assembly GCA_005881995.1. Next base: position 546 of record VBHV01000588.1, read on the forward strand.
CAAATCGACCGTGGTAGGCGGGCTTATCCTCGCTCCAGATGACCTGCATGGCTTTCAAGTACTCGTCTGCACGCGCGCCACGATCATGGTATGAGATACCAAGGGCAGTGTACTCGTGTTCCGACCAACCTACGCCGATGCCGAAGATCAGCCGACCGCCTGAGAGTACGTCCAGGCTGGCAAGTTCCTTGGCTAAAATAAGTGGGTTATGCTGTGGGAGGAGAATGATGCCGGTTCCCAGGCGAATAGTGCGCGTGTGCGCCGCGATAAAGGTGAGGGCGACCACTGGATCGGGCATGCGCAGGGTGGGTGGTATGCGCGATTGCGTTTCGGAAAGGACGGGATGTCCTCCTGCCCACACGGAGTCAAACCCCGCGCTTTCGACAACCTGGGCTATGTGCGCCATCTTTTCGGGGTAGCTGTTCGCGCCTGCATGTACGGAAGTCAGCCCGAACTTTAGATTACCTGCCATATTTCTGCTCCATTTCTGTTGGGATATTGTTGATAGGATATCAGACGAGGTCGTGTTTGGCAAACCTGTATTTATGGGATTTCCTGATGTATCAGTTGTATCAGTTGTATCAGTTGTTTTTACTTTGAGTGACCCTGGTTTGTATTGAATGTGTCTGGTGACTGCTGCTTCACGCGTTCTTCAAGGATGTCGATCACCCACTGAAGCCAGGCGATATACTCCCGTTCGTAGCCAATGCCACGCATTAAGGTGAGGTAATCGCCAAAGGCTGGGATGTTCATGAGCCTGATACTGTCACCCCAACGTTGCTCGGTTTCCGCCAGATTTGCTTCGTATGCTGCCAGATTTTCCCGATGATAGCGCTCGTGCGCTCTAAAGTG
>VBHV01000589.1 GCA_005881995.1 Chloroflexota bacterium
AACGTTACTATGGTGTGCTCAAACGGCTAGGCAGTTCACCTTTACCTCGCGGTGGGCTAATTCTTGCCAAACTCATATCGGTGCTGGTCCTCGAGTTGCTGCAAGTCATCATCCTGGTCGGCGTGGCCGTCGCGCTTTACGGCTGGCGGCCAGCAGGCTCACCTCTGCTGGCGTTACTGGTTCTTGCTATAGGAACAGCAACATTTGCGGCTCTGGGCCTGGCAATGGCGGGGGCTTTACGCGCCGAGGTCACGCTGGCGGGTGCGAATGCGCTCTACCTCTTGTTCTTGCTCCTGGGTGGAGGCATACTTCCGCTCAGCCATCTTCCGGCAGGGTTGGCAGCTATCGCACAGCTGCTTCCAGCAGCTGCGCTCACGCAGGCGCTTCAGGCCAGTATGTCAAGCGGGGCGGCATTCCCCGGCCCCGCACTGCTGACGCTTGTTATCTGGGCAGTGATCATTCTGCTGGTGGCGGTACGAACATTCCAATGGGAATGAGTCCGATTGCGTCAGAAGGTATCTACGGATTTCCATCGCCATTGCTGTGGACAGGTAAAGTCCAGTACCGCAATTCCCCCGCCCCGGCTGAGTGAACTTACGATAAATTGAGGCTCGCTTGCGCGCTGAAGCTGATTTTGCTTGTCCGGCAGCATGATCGAGATGCCATCCAGGGCCCTTACATGCGCTATGGTTTCAGTAAAGGTGTTTACCTGGCCCACTATAATGATGACCTTGAAGCTCGCCGTATTCTCAGACGCGTTCCAGTCCATCAGGTAGGGAATGATGGTATCGTCCGTCATGCGAAAGGGATCGTGGAACGTGTAGTCGGTTTTATGTGGCTCATCTGGCGAAGCGTGGGCATACGCAAAAGCCTCTATGCATAAATCATACTTATAGGCGCTGTGAGGAGTACGAGCAAGGTGCGAGGGCGATAGCTGCGATGAACTGGCCAGGCGCTGGCGGAGTACGAGCAAACTGACAGCCAACACGATGATAACCAGAAGCAGAAGTAGAAGCATCCAGCGTTTCATGTATTTCCTCCAGTGGTTTGCAACGGAGAGAAACTGCTGGAGTTTCGAGACAAACAAGGCTCCTGCTCCCCGTTCTCATCTTGGATACATACGAGGTTTGGATACAATTTGCTCAACAAGTTGAGATCGGTTGACACTCTACGAACGACAGTTCAGCGCGTACGAGGGACATGAGCATCACGCGCGGTTCCAAACACTTCGTTTTCTTCTTCTTCAGCTTCAAGCTCAGCAGGTGACTGCGATTGGAGTTGTACTAATGTCACGAGGAAGATCACGAGAATGAGTACATGGAGAGCGGTACACCAGGCACAAATGGTATGCAGCCGCACAATTTCGACATAGACGAGGTAAAGCACGGTCAATATACCCACGAGTGACCATGCAAATTGAGCAAGACGGAGCCAGAGACTTTGCAATCCAGCATATAAACCTGCAGTTGCTAAAGCAGCCATGACTACGCACCAGGCCAACCCTGGGATGGTAATGGGGAGAGAAGTTCCAGGAATCACGGAATAGGGACTGGAGAGGACACGCGTGCAATTGACGAGGCCATTATTCGAACAGGCCAGGGGAACAAGCTGATAATGCTCGAACGTGAGATAGATTGCAATACCAGCGCCAATAAGCGAACATAGCAGCAGGAAAAGCTGGCCTTTTGAACGTCGTATTTGCTCCATTACATCCTCTATCTATTTTGGCAGGATCTGAAAGTAGAAATGGGCCAATGCTAACAGGTAACCAGAGAACGCAAGGCCTAAAACCGCTAACCAGATCAGAACGAGCGAAACGAACGCGGTTATCGCAGCCGCGCCTGGTTTCAGCTTATGCACAGACATAAGGGCGGGAATAGCCAACACGAAGTAATAAATGCTTAAGAGTATCAAGATGTACTCAAAGATTCTTTGGATCCCATCCAGATTTGCAGAAAGCTGTGTGGAGTTGGGTGGATTGTAGACCTGGTATAACACGCCTATGAGCGGGACAACGAAAGGGAATATCACTAGTGGCATCAGTATGATGATTAAGAGGTAGGCATGTTCCATAAATTTTGCCTTCCCTCCCAACTGTTTGGCAAGGAAGTATGGAACACCTATCACCAGGAAGATAAATGCTGGAACTGTCACGCCAAAGATAACCGCCAGGGCAACTAATGCGAAAAGATAAACGGGAGAGAAGGCGGAAATAATATGCGTAATTAGTGGCACT
>VBHV01000590.1 GCA_005881995.1 Chloroflexota bacterium
AAAGTGGTCAGCAGGTGCAAATAGCGGCATGAATGGATCATTTCTTCCCCAGGATTGGTCAGAACAAATCGTCGATGCTGTTCTGAATGGCGTCTCAGGCACCACACGAAAACATGATTAAGGAAAGAGAAACGTTGTTACAAGTCACAACATTGTATTGACATGCAACAACGTTTCTGCTATAGTAGCTACTATAAGTTCTACCCACTAGCAGAAAAGCAAACATTCTCAGGAGGCACAGACAGTGACCATCTCTTGCAGACTTCGATTGTTGCTCGCCAGAGTCAATGTTGAACGGGCGCAGCAGGGGAAACCGCAATTAAGTTTGCGCCGTCTTTCGGAAGAAAGTGGTGTATCCTTGAGCGTGCTGGCCGCGTTAAATACAGGGCGCAGTCAGCGCATCGATTACAGCACCATCGACCACCTTCTTCGATACTTTAACTCATATTTCACCGTCACCACGAGTGACTTGCTTACCTGGGAACAGGCGCACGAGAGAGATCCACTGGTTATCATGCATGCAGAGCAATCCAAAGCGGGCAATGCATAAGGAGAAAGAGGAAAGCGAGAACATATATGGCAGTCATGTTAAAATCAAGGCAGGAAATCGCGCAGTTACGCGAGGCAGGACGTATCGTCGCTCAAACCTATGAAGTGCTGCGTCCTCACGTTCAGCCGGGTATTTCTACCGCTGAACTCGACAAAATCGCCGAGGATTTTATTCGCAGCAAAGGTGCCACACCCATCTATAAAGGATACGGAGCGCGCCCGGCCAGAAGTGGCATGCCTGCTATTCCCGCATTTCCCGCCACGATCTGTGTTGCCGTCAACGATGTGATCTGTCATGGTATCCCCAGTCCTAAGCAGATTCTACGCGAGGGGGATATCATCGGAGTCGACATCGG
>VBHV01000591.1 GCA_005881995.1 Chloroflexota bacterium
TTTCGCCTCACTCGAGAGCGCCACAATGCAGCCATCGTTATTGGAAAGCACGATGGTGGGCCTGTTGTGCAGTGCTGCTTGAAAAACCCGCTCGCAGGAGACATAAAAACTGGCGCAATCGATCAGGGCAATAACATGTGCCCTCATCGCACCCGGTGAATGCAGTAGGTCACCACACCCCAGATCTCCATGTCGTGCTGCTGATTCAACTCGATGGCGGGCAGTTCCGGCGGATCAGCGTGTAAGAAGACCTTGCGCTGCTGCACCCGGACGCGCTTGAGCAAGAGGTCCTGGCCGGCGCGCACCACCACGATCTTGCGATGCGCGGCGGTGAGCGCGCGGTCCACCACGATCACGTCGCCCGCATGAATGCAGGCCCCGATCATCGAATGGCCCTTGACGCGGATGAAATAGGTCGAACTGGGATGAGGCACCACCAGGTCATGCAGGTTGAGCGGCCGCTCCGCGTAGTCCTCACCCGGCGAGGGGAATCCGGCATGCACCGGTACTGGCAGGAAAGGCACACCGTGAAAAAGCTCCTGGTCCTCAGGCATATGCTCCCTCCCCGGACACCCACTGACAGGAAAATATGATGCACCCCTCACTGTCAACAGGTTGTCCGTCCAAGAAAAATAGTAGGCAGGTATAGAATGTATGTTCTATACCCTTGTAGGGAAGTATACCTGATGCTCAAGCAAGCAGTCAATGATGTGGAAGAGGCAGAAAGAGGAAAGAGATGCTTCTAGAACAAATGAACGAGATATGTCGCCGATTTGGTGGAACAAGAAGATGGAAACGTTTCTCTTTCATCGATCTGGGTACCCTCTGCCAGGTGACCTTGCCACTTTCCCCTACACGAAGTGAGATATGGGAGGTTAGCAAGCGGTCAGTCCGGCGGGCCTCATGCGAGCAGATCCCGACTGGCAGAGTGTGACGAGCTTG
>VBHV01000248.1 GCA_005881995.1 Chloroflexota bacterium
TATTCTTTTTTAGCATAAAGAGAGGACGCTACCAATGGCGTCCTCTCTTTATGTCTATTCAAAATCTTCTAACGCACAACGAATCTCTTTCTGTGCCTCTAAATCTTCCTCGTGCTCCAATGCATCCTCTAACGCCTGCTTCGCCTCCTCTCCCCCAATCCTCCCAAGCGCCCAGGCTGCATGGCCGCGCACCAATGGCTCAACATCGTGTAGTGCTCCCACCAGCGCTGGAATGGCCTGTGGGTCGCCGATATTGCCGAGCGCGACACAAACGTTGCGCAAGAGTCCGCGTCGTTTGGTGCGCCGGATAGGGCTTCGCCGGAAGCGCTCGCGAAACTGCTCTTCCGTTAAGGAAAGCAGGGGGATCAACGCCGGGCTGCTGCCGGTGTCTTCGCGTGGTCGAAATTCCTGGCGCGGGTGAAACGATACAGGTTGCGCAGGAGGGCTGCTTATCCTGCCATCTTTCCTTAATCCCAGGCGGCGCTCGGCAACGATATTGACGGGACAGACCTGCTGGCAGATATCACATCCAAAAATCAGGTTGCCCATCAATGGGCGCAGTTCGAGTGGTATGCTGCCGCGCAGCTCGATGGTCAGAAACGAGATACAGCGTGTATTGTCCAGCACGTAAGGAGCGGGCAAGGCGCCTGTTGGGCAGGCATGCAGGCAGATTTCACAGCTACCACAGCTTGCCTTCGAAGGCGCGTCGTAGCCACTTCCCTCTTCACCTCCCAGGGGAAGATTGGTTACGATCTCTGCCAGAAAAACCCACGATCCCCAGCCTTTCGTCAGGATGTTCGTGTTTTTCCCATACCAGCCCAATCCTGCTCGTTGCGCTACTGCGCGGTCTACCATACGCCCCGTGTCCACAAAGAGGCGTGTCTCCACATTCTCGATCTCGTTGCGTGCATAGTCGCGCAGCCACGTTGCGAATTGCTGTAGTTTTGGCTTGATGATCTCGTGATAGTCGTCACCCCAGGCGTAGCGGGAGATGCGCCCTCGCAGTGTCCCATCCTCTCGCTCGTCCGGTTGTTCGGTGAGGTAGAACATCGCCAGGGTGATGATGGACTGCGCCTCTGGTAAAAGCGCGTTTGGATGGCACGATACCGAGGCACGCTCTTTTGTGAACCAGGGAAGACCATCCATGAGGCCCTGCGCGATGCGTTCTTTGATGACTTGCTCGGTCTCCGCGAATTCTTCCGCGCTGGTGATGCGCGCAATATCGAAGCCGAGCGAATAGGCATATTCTTTGATGGTAGTGGTGTTAATTCGTGACATCTCTCCGCTTGTTGAGCCACCATGCCAGGCCGATAAACAGCACAAAGTAACATGGAAGTACGATCAAGGCATGGATAGTGGACAGAGTTGGAGGGTTGTAACCAAAAAGATAGTGCGCCTGATCTCCAAGCAAGGCCCCAAAGTTATTCCCAATAAAGTAATCCGGGATAGCCTTCAGGATATCTCCAAATGGCCCGCGGCTGAAATTGCTAATCAGCGACAGGACACTACCTAAGATTGGCTCAACGAAGAACCAGGTTAATGCTCCAACAATACCTGCCACTGTTGATCGCCCTAATACGCCAAAGAAGACTGCAATTGCCCCGTACATAAACCAGTTGAGCACGGCGATGAACAGGTATAGCAACGCATGTTCCACCCAGCCGGCGTTCAAAAAGTCGCCAGTCTGTGGGAAGCCGCTCACCGGATTGAGCACCTGGCCTGTCAGGACACCGAGGATGACCATCATCAATATGCCGATCAAGACAGAGATGAAGGCCGCCCCGACTTTAGCAAGTAAAAATTGTGTACGTGTTGGTCCGCGCGTGAAGAGCAGGCGCACAGTTCCGATGCTATATTCGCCTCCCACCATCGTGCCGATCAGGATGATAATTAAGACGGTACAGGGTGTAAGGGCGAACTGTACAGCAACATTCAATGAAATGGGTAAGCGTAAAGGTGTGGATACGCTTTCCAGGGCGTCGTGCCGCAGTTGTTCTAACTGGGCGGGCGAAGGCGTCGGGCAGTTTGTTGGCTGGCCAGGTCCAGGATTGCCGTTTGTAGGGGTTGCGCCCGGATTTGACAGCGTCTGGCATGGCGGCGCGAAACTTTCCGCGGGCGCATTCTGCGTTAAAAAGGTGCCAATCGAAATCAACAGGAACAGGATAATAGCTAATGCAGCGGCGATGCTCCCCAAGACCCTCGACATTCTACGGCGGCGCAGTTTGTATAGTTCCATCCCAATCAAACGCAGCATCACAGACAGGTAGTCTTGCCGCCCCATAACCACTGAACTGCTGCGTACCGGGTGAGGTATCTCATTTTCCGCGCTCGTAGGCAAATCCGGCGAGATGTTCATTGAGAACCTGCCTTTCCATCATTGAATGGGTCGTAGGTGGGCGTCGCATTGATAGATGCGCCTGGTATGGTTGGAGCAATGGGTGGACTATCAGCCAGCCCGGCCATGCCGCGCCGCCCTCCGGCCACTGGAGCAGTCAATTGCAGGAAAACCTCTTCCAGGCTGCCCTCATATGGATGCAGTTCAGCAGCAAAGAGATCGTGGCTGGCAAGCAGCGCATTGATCTTCGCCGAATGCGCTTTCGGTGCATCTATACGCAGAGCCGGTTCCCCCTGCCGGTTCATTTCGATACGAAATGTGCTTATCCAGTCTGCACCCCGATCTTTGGCCTCGCGCAGCACATCAAAAGCCCTTTGCGTCTCCTCTGGTGTATTCAAGCGCACAAGTACCTGCTCGCTGCTGCGCATCAGCTCGTGAACATTTCCCTGTTTGATGAGGTTGCCCTTCTGGAGAATGGCCACGCGATTGCATACTTGCTGCACCTCGTTCAACAGGTGACTGGAGAGAAAGATGGTCTTTCCAAGCGCGGCCAGGCGATGGATTAGTTGGCGGATTTCAAACATACCTGCCGGGTCAAGCCCGTTGGTTGGCTCGTCTAACAGCACCAGTTCAGGATCGGCAAGCAGCGCAGCCGCGATACCCAGGCGCTGCTTCATGCCGAGGGAATATTTGCGATAGGCCGTTTTCGCCTGCGCGCGCAGTTCAACCAGCTCAAGCACCTCATCGATGCGCCGTCGATTGGCCTTGCCTGAACGCATGCCAGAGGCCGCAGCTACCGCGTGGAGGTTATCCATGCCCGAGAGAAACGGGTAAAAGACAGGAGTTTCAACAATGGCCCCGACTCGCTGGAGTATGGCGGGCAACTGATAGGTATTATCCATGCCGAAAATTACCACCCGGCCCGCAGTTGGACGGATCAGTCCGAGCAGCATGCGAATGGTCGTGGTCTTGCCGGACCCATTTGGGCCAAGAAAGCCAAAAACATCACCACGCATCACCTCAAGATGCAGGTCATTGACTGCAACTAGTTTGCCGAACGCCTTGGTCAGCCTGCTGGTGCTAATGACACTACTGGATTGAAGCCCAGATTCAATATGCTGGTTCAACATCTGCCACCTTTCAAGAAAATGTAGATTCCCTTACCGCCGTCCACGAACCCCACCAATTATTGCACGGTTTACCGTTAAAGGCAAGTTCAACAGCAGATATATACTCGACAGGGTACCGGATGTATGCTAGAATGCACTTGAGTATAGTCGCGAAATTCTGCCGTTCCCTCTTTTGTAGTAGGCACCTATCCATCCTACCAACACTATGAGGTCTTGATAATGCAGGCTAACAAATGACCTGTTTCTTTTGTTACCAGGCATGATCGGGTTTCTGTGAGTCAGGATGCAAGGTGTAGGAGTAATGATGGAAGCAGTATTGCATGGGCCACTGGGGCGCACTGTGCTGGGACCAGAAGAACTAACTATTGGCTATGATCCAGATAATCGATTGATTGTCACCGACATCAAAACGGCTGCCCATCACGCGCTCATACGACCTGATGAAACTGGATATGCGATTGTTGATCTGGGAAGCGCGTATGGCACACGTCTGAATGGCCAGTGGCTGAGTCCTAACGTTGCGCACTCACTTCAACCAGGCGATACAATCCAGATTGGCGATACCAGTTTTATCTATGACATCTCCTCCTTGCCGTCCGCGGTGGTTGATGCTCGCGTTAATGGCGCGCAAGCACCGGTGGATATGGTTGCTGCCGGTGCACCGGCCAACTCTACCGCCGATACAGGCTATGGGCCGGTCGGATTTCTGGTTTCTCAGCCCACGATCCAGGTGGTCGCCTCCTCACCTGCTGTGCCTCAGCAACTCCCCTATACACCCCAGCCCTGGGTAAGTGGTGGTATGACTGAGTATCCACCACAGGTGCAATTGTGGCAGAAGGACCGTCGAAGGGCAGTGATCTCCCTGGGCGTTTTGCTTGCTGTCCTTGTTGTCGGCGTCGCACTTGGTGCAGTGCTGAACCGTTCCACGCCTGATAAAACGCTCGATACCTTTTGCAGCGCGTTCTTAGCGAATAATGGGCAACTGGCGTATAACCAGCTCTCGGATAAACTGCAGAAGCAATTTGGAGCGCAACTCTTTATAGGCACAATTTCAACTACGAAAGTGACCTCGTGTACACATTCGCCCGTGGTCGTCAACGGCTCTACCGCTAAGGCTACTATTACTCTAGTGTTGGCTCAAACGCCGACATCGCCTGGTAGCACGGGTAGCGCTACCAGTTTAACTAGCGTCACATTAATACAGGATGCCAACGGCGCCTGGAAGATCGATAATCTGCAGGGGTAGCAATCTAGTCCGAAGACAAACGGATAACTTTTCACTGGAGGTATAGACTATGGAAGCGGCATTGAGCGGGCCCATGGGAAGAACTGTAATCGAGTCGGCAATATTTACCATTGGGAGTAGCCCGGATAATTCACTGGTGTTGAACGATGTCAAAGTCTCGGCGCATCATGCTGAAATTCGGCAGGAGGACCAGAGTTATACTATTACTGATCTAGGCAGTACGCATGGCGTCTATGTCAATGAGCAACGCCTCGACTGGAATACACCGCACCAACTCGCTCCCGGTAACTCTATTACCCTTGGGGATACAACCCTGAGGTTTGAAGAAAATGACGCACCGCAGTATGCTCAGGCCCCCAACCGGAACTCCGACGAGGCCACCGAGAACTCTGCCTCCAATCCTACCCTCGCAGATATTCCTCCTTCGCATAGCGCTTATGGTGTAGTTCTCCCATTTCCCCCAGGCTCGCAGCCACCTCCGGGAACGAATCCCGCTTACTCTTCGCCGCAGTCCTATATGCCGCCATCGCAGTTTCAGCAGCAATCCTATATGCCGCAGTATGCGCAACAGCCTTATATACCCCCCGGTTATCCCGGCTACTACCCAGGATATCCTGGCTCTATGCCCGGCTATGCTCCACCTGCCCAGCCTGCCCGGCGCGCAACACGCCGCATGCTCTGGATTATTGTCAGCGCGCTCCTCATTGTTGGTATCGTTGGTGGAGCAGCTTATATATTTTTCACACGCTCAACTCCGGAGAAAACGAGCAGTGCCTTTTGCGACTCATTGCTGGGACAAAATTATCAGGGTGCGTATGACCAGCTCTCATCTTCATTGCAAAGCATAGTGGCAGAGCCGCAGTTCGCGGGCGATATCAAGGCGCAGGGGCGCATCACTGCCTGCGCACTTCAGACTACTTCGGTCACCGGAAATTCAGCAACCGCCAATATGACCGAGATGTCAAGCGGACAAACCTTCACCGGCTCTATCGCGCTTGATCAGGAGAATAATACCTGGAAAATCAGAAATTTGCTCACGACTCCATCTTTAACGCTGACGCGCTTCTGCAACGCTTTGCGAGGTGGGGATTTCCAGACGGCATATAATCAATTGTCGAGTACGTACCAACAGGCGCATACAGAGGCGGAATTTGCGCAATCGTTTCTGGGAGTGACCTGCACATTTAACTCGGTAAACACATCTGGCCTGACTGCTACCGCCAATGTCTCGTTTACCGATGCGACAGGCACGACAACATCCGTGCCTGTCGCCCTTAGCCAGGACCTGAATCCTAAAAGTGATGGCGATTGGAAGATTAATGGCAGATAGCCGGCATACCTGCAAGGTGTGAGGAATTCAGCATCCTTGCTGTGGCATGCTTCTCAGACAAAGAGTAACCGGCATGATACACTACATATAACAGGACGAACCAGTTTGACCTGGTTGTCAACTATAACGTAGTAGCATCAAAGGAGCATCGTATGGAAGCCAGTCTGAACAGTCCCAATGGACGAACTCAACTTACCGCGAACACCCTGACTATCGGGCGTTCACCAGATAATCAGTTTGTAATACAAGACCCGCAGGCCTCTTCGCATCATGCCGAAATCCGGCCTGACGCGCAGGGTTATGTGCTGACTGATCTGGGCAGCACCAACGGCACCTTCGTCAATGAGCAGCGACTTTCTCCCAGGGTTCCTCGCCTGCTCATCTCGGGTGAGGTGATTCGTATTGGTTCGACCAGTCTCACCTACGAAATCGCCGGTTCCTACGATGCGACGGTCAGGGCCAGTTCCGGTGAGTATGCTAATCCTGGATATTCTCCGACAATGGCCGCGCCTCAACCACCATACTCCGCGCCCGGTTATCCAGATTACCAGCAGCAACCCTCTTCATCGCCAAATTATCCCGGTTATCCACAGCCATCTTCGTCGCCAAATTATCCCGCGCAGCCCGGTTATCCCGCGTACCAGCAGCCGCCGCCGTCCGCCTATTCAAACTATAACGCCAATGCCGCGCCCAGCTACCCGCAAGCGCAGCCCGGCTATCCTCCACAACAGCCACCCTGGGCTGCCGCACCCGGTCAATATGGCGCTCCAGGCTTCCAGGCACCTGCTGCGCAAGCTCCGAAAAAAAGGCGCACCGGTTTGATTATCGGTATAGTGATCCTGCTCTTGCTGGTTGTTGGCGGTATAGGCGGATACCTCTACCTGAACCGCTCAACGCCGGAGAAAACGCTGACAGCCTATTGCACTGCGTTGCAGAATAGTGATGCTCAGGGGGTTTTTAATCAACTTTCAGCACACGCTCAGACCCAGACGAGCGTGCAGAGAATTTCTCAGGGATTTCAGATACTAGATGCACCCCAGATTGGAGGGGTCAAGGGTTGCACATTTAGCAA
>VBHV01000249.1 GCA_005881995.1 Chloroflexota bacterium
AGTCTATTTCGCTGTCGGATGTGTGGTCGATCTGATCGAGGCCGGCCTAGATAGCTGTTTTATTATCCATACCTTTGAAGTACAGCTCAAGGGCTTTATGGGCTGCCTGGCCGACAATTGCCGAAGGACCATATTTGTCGTCGTAAATTTTGAGGATGTACTTTTTTTTGAACGCCAGGCGGTTGCGGAGGAACAACGTGAGGGAAGAATATGACCACTGGTCTATCAGGCCACTTGCATCCTCAGAAGAAATTGCATCTCTTTTTGCAGAGAAACCTATTTTAGCGTGCAAGAGTGTTAATTATATGCCTCTATCCTATGCAGAAATCGATGGTTTCTTCGAGGATTTTCACGATGAAGCAAAGGACAACAATTGGATTACCTCTGTAATTTCTTAGGGAAAGTTTGACAAGCGCTGAACAAGGTGCAATGAAGCACAAGAGGAGGCTCCCATGAGCGACTCAATTGTAGATACCAATGCAGTAGCAGAGAAACCTATTCGCTCCACCATTCCCACACGCCTTGATCGCTTGAAGTGGTCGCCGTTTCACACCCGCATGGTCTTCGGACTTGGAGTGGCGTGGGTACTTGATGGCCTGGAGATCACGATCGCCAGTGCGGTCACTGGAGTTCTCATCCAGCCCAACACACTCCATCTAACAACAGCCCAGGTGGGACTGATCGCGACCATCTACCTCGTCGGTGAAGTGATCGGCGCGCTCGTCTTCGGGAGGCTTTCGGACAAGTTGGGGCGCCGCACGCTGTTTATATTTACCCTGGGCGTGTATCTGGTTGGTAGCGGGCTTTCGGCCTTTACCTTTGGCCAGGGCCTGTTCTGGGTCATTTACTTCTATGCGACACGCTTCGTCGCCGGTCTCGGCATCGGCGGTGAATACGCGGCCATCAACTCCGCCATCGACGAGATGATGCCGGCACGCTATCGTGGGCGCGTCGATATAGGAGTCAACGGAACCTACTGGGCCGGTTCTATCCTCGGCACGTTCGCTACTCTGCTGTTTCTCAACCTGATACCCGTGCCGCTCGGCTGGCACCTGGCCTTCCTGCTCGGTCCGGTTCTGGCCTTGGTGATTGTGTTCGTCCGCCGCAATCTTCCCGAAAGTCCGCGCTGGCTCGTCACTCATGGCCGCGCAGAAGAGGCGGAAAGGGCGTGCAGCGCAATCGAGGACGAGGCGAGGAGGGCTGGACAAACGCTTGTGCCGGTCGACGACATCTCCGCAATCAATATAATGCCAGAGAAGCTGTATGGCTATCCCACGCTCCTGCGCGTGGTGTTCCAGCAGTATCCGAAGCGCGCCATCCTGGGTGCGTCCTTGATGATCACCCAGTCGTTTCTGTATAACGCGATCTTCTTCACCTATGCCATCGTGCTCACGAAGTTCTACCACGTGGACCCAAAGGCGGTGCCTGTGTACGGTCTTGCGTTCGCAGTCGGTAATCTGACAGGACCACTCGTGCTGGGCAAGTTCTTTGACACCCTCGGGCGCAAGAAGATGATCGCAGGCACGTACATTCTATCCGGCGTTCTGCTGGCATTGAGCGCCTTTTTGTTTAACATTGGAGCGCTGACTGCGCTCACGCAGACAATCGCGTGGGTGATCATCTTCTTCTTCGCCTCCGCCGGAGCGAGTTCGGGCTACCTCACAGTCAGTGAGATATTCCCGATTGAGATCCGCGCAGAAGCCATTGCAGTGTTCTTCGCCATCGCGCAGATTGCCGGTGCGACAGGCCCGCTGCTGTATGGAGCGCTTATCGGAGACGCTTCGAGTACCACGGGACTCTTTATTGGCTACCTGATTGGAGCAGGCATCATGATCCTGGGCGGGCTCAGCGAGGTGCTGTTCGGGGTCAAAGCCGAGGGCTTATCGCTCGAGTCTATCGCTCAACCGCTCAGCGCGGTCTCCATCGAGCATCCATTGAGCCCCCACGCTGGACAGGCATCAGCTATGGTTGCTCCACCTCTCCACGCGGTCTCTGTCGAGCAGCATCCACCCGAACACCAGGAAATGAGAGAACGTTTGAAGCAAGTGGTTGTTGAGAAAGCAACAGCAAGCTGAGCCAATTCAAGCCGTGCTTTCATGAGTCATCCCGGATTTCGATACCGGGAGCGAACCCTTAAACTAGCTTACCAGGCCAACGGGAGCTAAGGCGGCGAAACGCGAGATCCGTGTCTTTGCCGCCTTTTTGTCTGTCAGATAGGCACCGATACGGACCACCCTGATGTGAGCACCGAAACAGGCGAGAGCCTGCTGCAATCACGAGGTTCTCGTCTGTTTTCTGCCCCTCGACAGCCTTTTTAGCCGTTTGAAACCTTTTGTTCTCCTTCCCTTTTCACTTTTTGGGATGACTCATGTCTTCGCAGACCGATTCTTGGCTCCAGGGCGCAATGAATTGCACCCCTCATTCTATGGTTAGCATATCACCAAATACGCGGTATTAGCATCCCTTGTTCCTCTTTTTCCAACTGCCCAACAACCAGACGAACTGCGTTCTACACTGCGTGTCAGGCAGTCGGATCGGTAGTACTCCTCTTGTTCCGACTGCCAACGCACTGCGTCCTACACTGCGTGTCAGGCAGTCGGATCGGCAGTATTCCTCTTGTTCCGACTGCCAACGCACTGCGTGCTAGCTTCGCTCAGGCAGTCGGATCGGCAGTACTCCTCTTGTTCGATTTTCTTGCGGCGGCGCAAAAAATAGGGTATGCTCATCCATGGCACAGGTGATCGGTTGGTGAGCGGCTCGAAAGGAGTATCCCCCATGGTGAACCAGCGACTGAAACAGCAATTCGGCAACTACCGCCTGCTCCATCTCCTGGGGCAGGGTGGCTTTTCAGAAGTCTATCTTTACGCGTCCAATTTTTCCAGCACAAAATCAGCAAATGCGCGAATATGTCGCTCGGTGGGGACGTAGACCCCGCCGTTTCTGAACGCCCTGGATGCCATGCTTTTCTGCGTCATCTCGCAGACTTCCCAGTCCTGCCTGTTCACGATATCGAATAGCTCAACGGCGTCCATCGGGTCAAAATTCGCTGCTGCTACCACGTCCGCGTCGAAGAGCCAGTCGCAGACGATGAGGGAGCGGTCAGGCGCAATCGGCCAGACGGTATGCGCGACGACGTGATCTCCTAGCAGGTTGATCAAGACATTCGGCAGTAAAACTTCGCCGTAATATTTGCGCGCTTCATCAGGCGATAGTCCCTTGAGCGGCGGGCGGCTGGCCTTGCCAGAGATAGAGAATGACTCGATGCCATGCGCCAGAGTCGCCGCCTCGCCACCTATATACGATTTCCCTGAACGGAAACCTGGCAGCACATCACACAATTCGGGGTGCATCGGACTGCAATGATAGCACTCCATGAAGTTCTCCAGCAGCAGTTTCCAGTTAGCCGCTATGTCATAGGTGATGCTCTTGCCAACTTTCAGGCTACCAACCCCATAGCGCGCGAATGGCTCATAGGTGCCAAAACGCTCCAGGATTGTCGGGTGCAACTGCTCGGCCAGCGGCGCGGGATGATCGGAGAGGTTGAGATAGATAAAGCCCTCCCAGACTTCTAACGCTACAGGAAACAGCCCAAAGGTGGTGCGGTCGAACTGCTCATCGCTCATGACATTGGGTGCGCCGATCAAACGGCCATCCAGGCCGTAGGTCCAGGCATGATAACGGCATTGAATCGAGCCTTTCAACTGACCCGCTACCTCAGAACACAAACGGGCGCCACGATGCCGGCAGACGTTCAGGAAAGCATTGAGCACACCCTCGCGGTTGCGCACCACGATGACGCTTTCTGTTCCAATGGTTACCATCTGGTATGCTCCTGGTTTCGCAATGGTATCTGCGCGGCCAGCGCATACCCACATACTGGAGAAGATCTTCTCTAGCTCCAACGCGTAGATGGCGGGATCGTAGTAGTAACGACCAGGGAGAGTGGAAAGAAATAAGGGTTCGGAACGTACAACCGTCGTCATATGCGTCACCTCGGCATGTGCATAAACTCGGCGCAGTTGTGCGCGAATTGGCCTGTAACACTGGGGGGCATACAGATAACACCGTTATTTTGCTACAACGCAAGTATACTTCCAGGCAAGCATGCATGTCAATGTATTGTAGGGGCGAGGCGGATGATGAGGGGTGGTGTGGACCTTTATGGTCGCCCGCGGGGTGGGGGTGGTCGTGTTCCCGTAAGATTCGAGCCAGATGAACAGGTACGCGGGCGACCATAAAGGCCCTCCCTTCCACTCCCCACCGCTCTCGCCCCTACGGATGTTGATGGGCTTGTTCTTCGGTTGATGCCTGGTGGCGACACTCGCGGCCGCCCACCAGGCATCAACCGAAGCCGGAATGCAAAGCAGCTGATGGGTTTAGTCTTCGGTTCGTATATCGACAAAATGCCCGGCGATAGCTGCCGCGGCGGCCATCGGTGGACTGACCAGGTGTGTGCGTCCGCCACGGCCCTGGCGTCCTTCGAAGTTGCGGTTGCTGGTGGAGGCGCAGCGCTCGCCTTTAGAGAGCGCATCGCCGTTCATGGCGATGCACATGCTGCATCCCGACTCACGCCACTCGAAGCCAGCCTGGCGGAAGATGTCGGCCAATCCTTCTTCTTCGGCCATACGGCGCACATTTGTTGAGCCGGGCACGACTATTGCCCGTACAGAGGGTGCAACGTGTTTGCCCCCAATATACTGTGCAGCCAAGCGCAGATCTTCTATGCGCGAGTTGGTACAGGAGCCGATGAAAACGGTATCGAGAGGAATCTCGGTAATTTTCTGACCCGGTGCAAGCCCCATGTACTCCAGGGCGCGCTCGTAGGCTTCGCGTTTCTGCGGTTCTTTTTGTTGCGCCGGGTCGGGTACGACGCCATGAATATCAACAACCATAGCGGGATTTGTGCCCCACGTCACCTGGGGCCTCAGCCCATCAACATGCACTTCATGCACTGCATCAAATGGTGCGCCGGGGTCGCTGGGCAGTTGTCGCCACGCGGCTACAGCCTGCTCAAAAAGCTCGCCCTGGGGCGCAAAAGGACGACCCTTAATGTACTCGAAGGTGATGTCATCGGGGGCAACCATGCCGGCGCGCGCGCCCGCTTCGATTGCCATATTACAGAGGGTCATGCGTCCTTCCATCGAAAGGCCGCGTATGGTCGAGCCGCTGAACTCGATTACGTGACCTGTTCCTATGGCTATACCCAGCTCTCCAATAATAGCTAGGGCCAGGTCTTTGGCGGTGATGCCAGCACCTAGCTTGCCCTCAACACGGATATTCATAGTTTTAGGACGCTGCTGCAACAGGCATTGTGTGGCCAGCACCTGCTCGACCTCGCTTGTTCCGATGCCGAAGGCCAGCGCTCCGAGCGCTCCGTGAGTCGAGGTGTGGGAGTCCCCACAGACAATGGTTATGCCTGGTAACGTGATACCCAGTTCCGGCCCGATGACATGCACAATTCCCTGGCGCGCATCGGCCATATCAAAGAAGGTTAAACCAGAGTCTTCCACGTTCTGCCTCAATGTGGTGATGCTGCGCACGTTTTCCTGGTCTACTACGTCAAGCATCTGTCGTCCAGGCAGCGTCGGCACAATATGGTCGAGGACGGCAATTGTTGCATCAGGCCGGCGTACTTGAAGACCGGCAGCCCACAAACCTGCAAAGGCCTGTGGTGAGGTCACTTCATGCACGAGATGGCGGTCGATATACAAGATGGTGGATTCACCGGGTACCTCACGCACAACGTGCGCATCCCAGATTTTATCGAACATAGTTTTTGGCATTATTTGGTCTCCTACTATTTCCACATTTCCTGGCCTCTCGCGATGATTACACGTCGGCAAGCACCGCACCTGTATTCGCCGATGTTACCATCGAGGCGTAGCGGCGCAGCCAGCGACTGTTTACGCGTGCAGGAGGCGGAGTGGCCTGCTCAAGGCGTTCGGCGATCTGGGCGGGACTCAGATCAACGTCGAGGCGGCGCTCGACCAGGTCGATGTTAATCATATCCCCATCCACGAGAGCGGCGATGGGTCCTCCTGCCGCGGCCTCGGGCGAGACATGGCCGATACAGGCGCCGCGCGTGCCCCCAGAGAAACGCCCGTCGGTGATGAGGGCGACTTGCTCGCCCAGGCCCATACCCATCAGATTGGCGGTGGGAGCTAACATTTCCTGCATTCCCGGCCCGCCGCGCGGCCCTTCGTAGCGAATGACCACGACATCACCGGGCCGAACCTGTCCATTCAAGATGCCCGCGCAGGCCTCTTCCTGTGAATTGTATATACGCGCAGGTCCGCAGTGACGCAGCATTGAAGGCGCGATTGCGCCAACTTTCACGACCGCCCCCTCGGGGGCAAGATTGCCGAAGAGTAAGGCCAGTCCACCGCGTTCGCTGTGCGGCTTGTCGACCGGGCGAATAACCTCCGGGTCAGAAATCTCCGCCGTGGCGATATTCTCGCCGAGCGTCTTGAGCGTGACAGTAGGACGGTCCAGGTGCAGTGCGCCGGGCTTCCTGGAAAGTTCTTTCAAGATTGCACCGATGCCGCCAGCGCGGTCAACGTCTTCCATGTGCCACTTTCCGGAGGGGCTTACCTTGCAGAGGTGGGGTATGCGCGCGGCCACCTGGTTGATGCGATCCAGCGAGTAGTCTACTCCAGCCTCGCGCGCAATGGCGAGCACATGCAGGACGGTGTTGGTCGAACCTCCCATGGCCATATCCAGGGCAAAGGCGTTATCAATGGTCTCGGCGTTGACGATTTGACGCGGCGTGAGGTTGGCTTCGATCAGGCGCATGATGCTGCGACCGGCTTCGCGTGCAAGCTCTTTGCGTGCCTCGCTCGTTGCCAGGTATGAGCCATTGCCGGGAAGCGCGATGCCCAGGGCCTCCATCAGGCAGTTCATGGAGTTTGCGGTAAACATACCCGAACAGGAGCCACAGGTGGGGCAGGCCTGCTGTTCCAGTTCCAACAATTCACTGTCGTTGATCTTGCCAGCCTGGTACGCGCCAACCCCCTCGAAGACGCTGATCAGGTCGATGGTGCGCCCATCTGCCAGCTTACCCGCGGCCATCGGCCCGCCGCTGACGAAGATGGTGGGAATATCGAGACGCATGGCGGCCATGAGCATTCCAGGGACGATCTTGTCGCAGTTAGGAATACAGACCATGCCATCGAAGCGGTGGGCCTCGATCATGGTCTCCACGCAGTCGGCAATCAGTTCGCGGCTGGGGAGGGAGTATTTCATGCCGATGTGGCCCATGGCGATGCCATCATCAACGCCAATAGTGTTAAACTCAAACGGTACGCCGCCCGCCGCGCGGATAGCCTCTTTTACCAGTTTCCCGAAGGCCTGCAAATGGACATGCCCTGGTACCACGTCAACATACGAATTGCAGACGG
>VBHV01000592.1 GCA_005881995.1 Chloroflexota bacterium
CGAGGGGCGTGCCTTTCCATTCGCGCAGGCGGGCGGTGCAGAGGGTTGCCAGCAGATAACACATGTCCCAGTCGTTATTATAGCCGCCCGCCTGCTTGAAGGCGATTACGTCATCATGTGTCAGCAGGTGCTTCCCCTCGCGCTGCCCCCAATCCAGGCTGTGTATTACACCCGCCACGTACTCTGCGGTGGCAATGTCGGTGGCGTGGAACGAATCGATGGTTTTGATGAGGACGCCGTCAACGTCGAAGAAGATGGTGTCAAAGGAGGTGGGAAATTGCAGGTCCGGTCGTTTCCATATAACCGGGGTCTCCATGAGAAAGCCTTTCGTCGAGTATTGCGATGCAGGGCGCACGAGTACGTCCTACAAAGGAACGATATATAAATAGGGCGCGGTAACAATGCCGTGCGCCCTCAGAAGGTATAGTACAACCAAATGGAAGAAAATAGAAGGGCGAAAGGTTTGTGCAGCAGGGCAATCTCATCTACATGAGGTGATACAATGGAGGAAAAATGAAGAGGAGAACATGACCAATGGCCAGAAGAGCTATATTCCGCCAATTCCTGACCAATCTTGATCAACCTATGCCCTTTCCTGAGAAAATGAGTAAGTTAACGAGCAACCTCTGGCGACGAGTGGCATTGCGCCAGACCTGCTGTGGACACCCGGGTGAACCAGGGTGCTGACAGGGAAGTATGCCGTCCGGTACGGATGGTCACAATCACACTCATCATGAGCATCATCACCACCACTGATCCCTGGGTGGTAATTTGATATCCCTTCCAACCTTTTCCCGGATAAAGAGGAGCATAGCCATGACAGTGCTTAGTCGCCTGATCGGAAGACTCGCAAAATTGCCTGCAGCCGAGACCTATGATGTGGTCGTGGAACGCGATCTGAAGGTGCCTATGCCTGATGGCGTGGTGCTGCTGGCGGATCGCTATGCTCCACGCGGGGCTGAGCGGCTGCCAACCATCCTGGTACGCTCCTGCTATGGACGACGTGGATTCTTCGCACTTCTCTATGGACCTCTGTTTGCCGAACGCGGGTTTCAGGTGGTAATCCAGAGTACGCGCTGCACCTTCGGCTCAAGTGGGCACTTTGAGCCGTTCAGCCAGGAACACGATGATGGCCTGGCGACGGTGGCGTGGCTGAAGCAGCAGCCCTGGTTCAACGGATCGTTGGCGACCAATGGCGCCAGTTATCTCGGGTTTGTGCAATGGGCTATCGCGCGCGACGCCGGGCCGGAGCTGAAGGCGATGGCGGTCCAGGTCACTGTTTCGGACTTCTACGGTGAGACCTATCCCGGCGGGTCATTCGCACTGGACACGATGTTATCCTGGAGCCACTTGATGTCGGTGCAGGAGAAGCCATTGGGCATGGTGCGGCAGATGCTTGGCGGTCGCAAGCTGCGCTTTGCCTTTGCGCACCTGCCACTACGCGACGTTGATGAGATCGCCAACGGTGAGCACGCCGCGTTCTTTCAGACATGGCTCGAGCATACTGAGCCCGGCGATGCCTATTGGAAAGCGATCGATTTCAGTGAGACGGTCAAGGATGTGACGGCCGAGATCAATATGGTGGGCGGGTGGTACGATATTTTTCTGCCGTGGATGCTGAACGACTACCACGCTTTGCGCGCCACCGGAAAGAGACCATATCTCACGATTGGTCCCTGGGCGCACACTACGCCCGAATTGATCTATGCCTCGCTGCGTGAGTCGCTAGCCTGGTTTCGGGCTTCCCTACTGGGAGACAGGAGCCAGCTGCGGCAGGCGCCAGTACGCATCTTCGTCACCGGCGCCAACGAATGGCGAGAGTTCGCCGACTGGCCACCACCTGGTACGCGCCACCAGCGCTTCTACCTGCAAGCTGGAAAGGGTCTGGCCCAGGAGATGCCATCGGCCTCAGAGCCTGACCGCTATCGCTATGACCCGGCAAATCCTACACCATCGGTAGCGGGTCCGCTGCTCATGGACAAGTCTCTGCCAACCGACAATCGCCAGTTAGAGTCGCGACCGGATGTCCTGACCTACACGACCGCCCCACTTGAGCAAGACCTGGAGGTGATCGGGCCGGTACAGGTAGAGTTGTTCGCGCGCTCCAGTCTCCAGTACACCGATTTCTTCGCTCGCCTGTGTGACGTAGATGCAACCGGCAAATCGCTGAACGTGTGCGACGCGCTGGTGCGAGTAGTGCCCGGAGGGCAGGAGGTTACAGCTGATGGCTGCCTGCGCGTCATCATCGATCTCTGGCCAACCGCTCACCGCTTCCTTCGAGGGCATAGAGTTCGCCTGCAAGTATCGAGCGGCGCGCACCCACGCTACGCCAGGAATACCGGCAGCGGCGAGCCACTGGCCTCAGCGACTAAGCTGATTGCTGCTGATCAGTCGATTTATCACGATCCTGATCATCCTTCAGGGGTTGTGCTTTCGGTATGGAGTGAGTGATTTGGGGGGATGATGGGAGGATGTAGCGCCGATGTGGGAGAGCCAACCACGCCTGACGCCCACAAGGGACATCCCATACGCATCAACC
>VBHV01000250.1 GCA_005881995.1 Chloroflexota bacterium
ACATGCCAGGGTCCCCATTGCTCCGGCGGGTTTGTCAGTGCAAAGAGCGCGACAACCGGAGTTTTGACCGCCGCGGCAATATGCATGGGCCCCGTATTGTTGGTAATGGTCAAGTCGGCGGTCGCAATCAGGGCGCACAAATCGGGGAATGACAGTTTGCCCGCGAAATCGCGCGTCTGCTCGCGAGTCGATCCCTGGGCACGGCAAAGAATGCGCTCAACT
Organism: Chloroflexota bacterium; assembly: GCA_005881995.1. Next base: position 223 of record VBHV01000250.1, read on the forward strand.
AGCGTTTGCTCATCGTGGGAACCGGTCAGCGCAACGATTGCTCCCAGTTGCTCAACCAGCAGATCAATGACGGCCGCGTACATTTCCCAGGGGTAGGTACGAGCGGGCATGCTGCATCCAGGGTGAACGACTACTAACGGTCGATTACCTTTGGAAGCAGTGAACAGCGCGTCAATGTGCGACCTGGTTTCCTCCGGCACTTGCAGCACAAGGTCGCGATCAGGGGTCGTCAGACCAATCGCGCCGACAAGGTCAAGTCCACGTTCAACCTCGTGCATCATGCGCTCCGGGTGTTTGTGGCGAGTGGTCAATAATGAGCCGGGGCCGTCAATCGAGACTGCCAGGCGCAGGGGGATATTCGCCAGGTAACAGAGATAGGCTGCGGGAAGCGAACTCTGGCGAAACGAGGTGAAGATGATGGCTCCATCAAATGCGCGCTCACGGATGGTGTCAATGATGTGCTGCTCTCGCCGGCTATCCTGTGGCAATCGATGCCAGGGGTCCATCCAGGGAGCTTCGTAGACAAGCACCTCGTCGATATCGGGATCGAGATGAGCGACCTGCGCTCCTACAGGGCTTGCCAGCAGGGTCAGGGATGCCTGTGGTAATGAGGCCTTGATTGCGTGCAGCGCGGGTGTTGTCACCAACACATCACCAAGATTATCCAACCGCACGGCGAGAATACGCCGCGCCTTCTGCCAGCGTTCGTCAATCATGGCTTCACCTCAAGAGCATCACTCGTGTCATTTCCCGCCAGCGCGAGAATGCGGTCGATCACGCTGCTGGTACTCATGCTGCCGACGAGCGGGATAATCACGATGCGCCCTCCAACTTCGTGCACTGCTCCGGCCTCGGGCAATTGTTCATCCGCGTAGTCGCCACCTTTCACATGAATGTGTGGACGCAATGTGCGAATCAAGGTTGCCGGAGTATCCTCATCAAACAGCGCCACGTAATCGACCGGATCGAGGGCAGCGACCAACGCTAGCCGATCTCGTTCGCTGTTAATGGGGCGATGCTTCCCTTTCAAGCGCTGCGCGCTTTGGTCGCTGTTGACTCCGACGACCAGCACATCACCGAGCTGCTTTGCCTGCCGCAGGAGATGCACGTGCCCGGCATGCAGGATGTCGAAGACACCATTGGTAAACACAATCGTGCGCCCTCTCTGGCGTTCGACATCGAGCTGGGTGATCAATCGTTGTAGTGCTTCGCCTGCTTCAATATCGGTCAGCGAACCAGGCAGAGCAGCGTAATCGCGCAGGCTCACTCGCTGGAGCAATTCCTGGTAATAGACCAGTGAAGTCCAACGCTTGGTGACGGCGATTTCCGCCGCGTCGATGCCAATGCGCGCAGCCTCATCGAGTTGCGCGCCAGCTGCGAGCGAGAGCGCCATTGCCGCCACGAACGAATCTCCTGCGCCAATATCATTGGCGTGGTGGACGGGATGGGCTGGAATATGTCTTGCTCTTCCCTGGCGGTCCACCAGCATCACGCCATCCGCCGCCATTGTGATTACAGCGTGTTCCGCATCAATCATGCTCAACAGCCGTTGCCCGATGCGCTCGGCCTCTGGGAAAGGTGTACTGGCCTGTTCAGGAACAGCAGGAAGCAGCCCTTGCATATCGTCATTCTGCGTTACAAGCAGTTGCGCCTCTAGCAAGTTGGGAGTAATGACGGTTGCACCCGCGTGTTTGAAGCGGCGCAGATTTTTGGAGTCCACCGCCAGCAGTACGTTTGGATGGGCGGCGTGCAGGAATTGCAGCCGGTCAATCAGGGCATCTGATATCACTCCATAGCAATAATCCGATACGATGACCACGTCACAACGCGGAAACATCTCTTCCAGGCGAGCAAGCAAGAGCTGCTGGCCGGGCGGTGCATAGTGATGGGCATCTTCATCATCGAAGCGCACCACGAATTGACCGTCAGCCAGGATGCGCAATTTATGCAGCGTGCTGGCCCGCTCGTCTTCAATCAGCCAGGTATCATCAATGCCGCGCTCGCGCAGGGCGGCGCGCAGTAGATTGCCCGCGTTATCGCGTCCCACGAAGCCTAGCAGCATTACCTGGGCATCGAGTGCGCGCAGATTAGCGGCAGTATTTGCTGCTCCGCCTGGCAGGTGGCGTTCAGAGGTTTTACGCACTATAGGCACGGGACCTTCACTACAAAGCCGGGCTGCAGTTCCTTCAAAATAGGTATCAAGCATGGCGTCACCGATGACTAATCCGCGCAGATGGCGGAACTTTCGCACCAGGTGTACTGCTGTGGCCATATTTCTTGCCTCCACAGAATAGAAAACACGACAACACTTCTGTAACGATGCGCCAGCAAGTTTTGGTTCAAGTGAAGGTTATAGAGTGTAAAAAGTTTAGCTAGCTGAGCTTGATCTTTTCCTTTTTTCATACGCTCTTTTGCGGTACTTATGTTATAATAGAGCAGGTAATACTGAGAGGGAGGGCATAGAATGCATCAGGAGTCTCAAAAACCCGCCCAGATGGGGGAACAGCCCGAATCAACTGTGCTGGTTATCGATGATGATGAGAATATCATTGAACTCATCAAGTTGGGACTCAAGTACGAGGGCTTCCAGGTAGAGTCCACATCGAGTGGACTGGATGGATTAGCCGCTTCGCAGCGTCTCAACCCCGATTTGATTATCCTGGACCTGATGTTACCTGAAATTGATGGGCTTGAGGTTGCACGTCGCTTACGTGAGAATCCCACAACACGTGATATCCCTATTTTAATGTTGACCGCGAAAGATGAGGTACGCGATCGCGTAGCTGGTTTGGAGACAGGCGCGGATGATTACCTGGCCAAGCCTTTCAGTTTTGAAGAACTGGTGGCTCGCATTCACGCGATTCTCCGGCGCACAAAACGCAGCAAAGGTGATGGCGAGCAGGCAGACGGCCAGCTACTCACCTTCGGCGATCTACAACTTAACAGTGCCACTCACGAAGTGACGCGCGCGGGCCGCGTGATCGAATTGACCTCCACCGAGTACAACTTGCTGCATTTATTTATGAGTCATCCACGGCAGGTCTTAGATCGCCAGACCATCCTGAACCGGGTATGGGGCTATGATTTTATGGGTGAAACCAATATCATCGAGGTATATGTGCGCTATCTACGCGAGAAGATTGAAGATACGCCCAGCACACCACGTCTCATCCAGACTATTCGTGGCTCAGGATATATTTTGAAGGGCTAAGCTCAGGGCACAGTACGCCTTAGGATTCTCCTGGAACGTTTCTCTGGTCTCATTCGTGACTTTAGTAATAGTCTCAAGTGTGTGCTTCAGCCACGATAAACAGAACCAACCTTTGCTACTTTTTCGCCAACCTGACGCATGCAGGAAGGCGTTTCCTTGCTTTTTAGTGCAAAAGAGGGGCATCGTGGAACGTGCTAGAGAGAAACCCGATGAACGTACTGAACCCTGATGATAGACAAAAGAACGAAGCGCTCCAGGCCGTGTTATCGATAGCCGAAATGCTCGTTTCTCGCGATAGAGATTCCCGTACGACGCAGGAAACACCCCCGGCGGCGAGTATGGCACAGCAACTGGTTGAACTCACCTGTGTCATCCTCGGCTGTGATGCCGCATTTATGGCACTATCCGCATCGGTTACAGAATGTTTGCAGATCGAAGCCACATCAGGATTCGCACCAGAGCAGGAACATGAGCTCATGCAGAGATTTGAACATATCCGCCTGAGCAATTGCTTTAAGGACCCTTCGATGCTCGCTCACCTGGCTGGCGGTAGGACGTTCGTGCTGGATTTAACGTTACCATCGACTCAGGATTGGCGATCAGACTCCAGCAAACGCGAAGCCTTGATCATGCCACTGCTCTTGCAAAGCCAGCTGGCAGGAGTTATTGCCCTCTATCGCGCTGATCACCGGTTTACCACGACGGATATAAGTCTGGGGCAGACCCTCGCAAAACTCGCGGGTCTGGTTATGGAACGAGAACGGCTATTCCACGAGCGCGAAGAGGCCCGTTCACAGGAACTGGCCCAAAAAGAGACGCACCGGCGTATGGATGAATTTCTTGATCTCGCCAGTCATGAACTGCGCACCCCATTGACGACCATCAAGGGCAATTTGACACTGGCCAGGCGGTTCATAGTCAGTTGCCTGGACGAATTGCCGCCCGAGAACAACACGATCAGGAGCAGGCTACAAGAAATACAAACGATGCTCGAACGCGCTGACTACCAGACAGAAATACAAAACCGCCTCCTGGGGGATCTCCTGGATGTCACATCCGTGCAGAAAAGAATACTGAAGATGAATCTCTCCTTGTGTGACCTGGCGAGAATTGTCCATCGGGTGGTTGAAGAACATCGCAGTACCGCCGCTATGCGCACTATTCAACTGGAGCTACCAGAGACCCGGCCCATCACGATCATCGCTGATGCCAGTCATATCGGGCATGTTCTCAGTATTTATCTGAGCAATGCGTTGAAATTCTCTCCACGAGAGAGCCTGGTGTTGGTTCAACTTCAGTTATCAGGACAGCACGCGCATGTCGCGGTACACGATGAGGGACCCGGCATTCCTCTTGAGGAGCAGGAACACGTCTGGGAACGATTTTACCGCGTGCCAGGCATCGAGCGACGCACCGGCTCCAGTGTGGGCCTGGGCCTGGGGCTGCATCTCTGCCGTAAAATTATCGAACAGCACAATGGGCAGGTTGGTCTGGAAAGCCAACCTGGAGCAGGCTCAATCTTCTGGTTCAGGTTGCCATTGGCGCAGCAACACGTTTCCTTACGCTCATAAAGTCCTGCCATGCCGTTTGTCTCTTTTCACTTGATAACATCGTGTCTATCTCTAGAGAAAAGTAACAAACGCATGAAAAGGAGCTTGAACGGACATGGCAGATCAAGAGAAGCGGAATGTTGAAGTTCGCGTCGCGGTTTTGGTCCTGAATGGTGATCGCATCCTGCTCGAAAAGCGAGCGCATACATTGGGCGGAGGCACGTGGGCACCGCCTGTTGGACATCTCGATTTTGGGGAATACCCAGAGCAAACCGCTATGCGCGAGACACAAGAGGAAACTGGCATTGTTATCGCGGATCCCAAATTTCGTGTGCTCACCAACGACATTTTTGAAGAAGAGCAAGTGCATACCATCACCATCTGGATGGAGGCGAAGTATGTTTCCGGTGAGCCGCAGGTAAAGGCTCCCGAGGAGGAATCAAGCGTAGAATGGTTCACCTGGGATGGGCTACCTGAGCCACTCTTCTTGCCAATGCGCCACCTGCTTGAAGGAAAGACCTATCCTTCGCAGACGACGGAAGTGAAGCTGGAACAAGTGATGGAAAAACTGGCTGCCTCGCAGAAGGCGCAGCATACACCAGAGATGCAACATACAACAGAAACCGCTACACTCTAGCATGGCGGTTTCTCATCGATGCCAGCTTCCTGGAAGCACTATCTCCTCAACTACAGTACAATATCTTACCTGGTGAGCATGCGTTCCGCCTCGATATAGGTTGCGCCTGCCTCTACAAACCCCAGGCGATGATAGAGATTGACGGCGGGTATACCCAGTGTGATGTACAGCATGACGGTCGGGTAGCCCATATCATGCAGACACTGCATGCATTTGACGGCCAACAACTGTCCCAGTCCGACATGACGAAACAGTGGCGCAACCACCATATGCCGAATGCGCGGGATGTTGCGCTCAAGATGGACCAGAATGGTTCCGTCGAGATGGAAGCGATCGAGAGTATGTTCGGTGACAAAGCAACATTCAAACAAGTACGGGCCGAAGCGTCCATCCTGCATCGCGCGCACTTCGGCACGCCAGCCAGTAATGTCAGGGTGAAGTTCATCGGGGCCGCCAGCGTAGGCGCGCTGGAGCAATGTACCGATTTGCTCGGTATCGCCGTCAGCAATTGGCCGCACGCGCAGTGAAGAGGGCAAGGCAATTTGCGGCATGACGATACTTGTAGAGGCGATCATACCGGTCCTGCGACGCAGCTCTTGAAAGCCTGAAGCCGCGAATGAGGCAATATAGGCGGCGGGATAAGTTGCTTTGAGATGTCGCACATCAAGAGCCGCAGCGCGCTGTAACGCCTCGGTGACGACCTGAGCGGCTACGCTTCCCCCTGCCTCGGGAATGAGTACCAGTCCATCCAATTCGGCGGTATCGCCCTGGGCAAAGAAACGTAAGCGCCCAACGGGAGTATCATCCCGCCAGAGCAGGTAACGCTGGGATTGCTGTTCAGGACTTTCTTCTTTGTAGCGAACAAGCTGCGCATCTTCACTTTCAAAGGCTACCTGGTCCGCACTGCGGCGCGTGACGGAGACCCATATAGCAGCATCCTCCGGTCGGGCCTGTTTCCATTCTACGGTGTTGCGCATAGCTTCCGGGTCGAGCATGGGGACGCCTCCTTCTGTAGCAGTACAACTCTTCTAACGTAAGTATACCCAAGGAAAG
>VBHV01000021.1 GCA_005881995.1 Chloroflexota bacterium
CCCGCGCCGGAGCCGCCGACGAGGGCCACGAACTTGCGTGGGGGAATGACAATCGAGATGTCGTTCAGCAGGACGACGTTGTTATTGCCAGTTTTCCGAAGCCGCGTGGCATCGATACGGATGCTGCTGCTTTCATCGTACGGCGTCAGTTCCGTGCCTGTATAGGTGAGCTTGTAGGGCCCGATGCGTATCTCATCGCCGGGATTGAGCAGTTTGCTGGTTACGCGCTGAGTGTTGACATAGATGTGGTTGGTGCTGCCGAGATCGACGATGCGATACCCGCCCTGCACCTGTTCCAGGCGCGCGTGATGACCCGAAATCTGCGGATGGGTGAGAACTACGGTATTATCCCGGTGGCGCCCAATGGTGATGACGGGCGTGTTGAGCGGGATTGGGCGCATCTCGGAGGGCGCTTCCTGGACCGCGCCGGAACCATCGTTAAAGGTGAGGGTGACAAGCGTGCCATTTTCGTCGCCTATGCGAAAGACGTCGCCGCGCGTTAAGGTTCTGCGAAAGGTTTGATCACCGAGAATGTGCTGCCCCTGGAAGAGGAGGCCGTTGAGTGTACGCTGCTGGCGGGCTCTTGGGTGCGGATGCACCAGCACGAAGGTGTTGCCCTGCTGCTCGATTTGCGCGTGAAAGGCGGAGACGATGGGTGCGTGGATGACGATGTCGTTGGAGGGGTCGCGCCCGATGGTAATGATTGGCCGTGACAGGGGCGTGGTCTGTTTCTGATTCGAGATGTTGGCGCTCACTTCAAGCGAGGGAACGCCCATCATAGGTACGACCTGCGATTGTGATGCACGCTGGGTGAACAGGCTCTGCCCATCCCCTAGAAATGATGCTCCATTAGGTGAGAGCAGGCCGGGTGTCGGTTGAGCAATGTCGGGTAACGGCCCCGGCTGGGGAATTTGAGAATAAGGGGTTGGTTGAGGAATATTGGGCCTGGACGGAGGCGGAGGCACGGGCTGCGCTACCCTGTTGGGTAGTGGTTGAGACGGCTGTTGTGCGGCAGAAGCAGCGGAAGCAGGGGCAGCGAGAAATACGAATGAAGTGACGCCTCCCAGGCTAATGGTATCATTGGGGCCAATGGTTCCCTGCTGCATGTCGCGCTGGTTGATCTTCAACGTGTTGTTGGGGGCCAATTTCTCAATCGTCCAGAGCGAACCATGCTGCACAATGCGCGCGTGGGCGCGTGAAATGGTGGCGTCGGTTAGTACAATGTCGTTCTGCGGATCACGTCCAATGGTGGTATACGCCTTGCTAATTGGGAAGGTGATCCCGGCCTGCGCGCCCGTGAGTATCCTGACGGCGCATGGATATTGCCTGCTTGCGTCGTTCACACACGTTCTCCCACTGTTTCAAATAGCGGTTGATCTAGAGTACGAGTGGTTGATATTGTCGGTATAGAGGCAATTATATAGGAGAGTGGGGTGGAGGGCAAGGGGTTTTCTTCCTTCTTCCCTTTCCTGGCCTTGTTGTTACATAACCCTACATACAAATATCCGTATTTACAACAAACAAGCTACCATATAAATTAAATAGAATTTGTGAAATATATCATTGCATTTTTGATTTGCTTAGGTTATCATACAATACGATATAGAGATATCGACCAACATATCTCTTATTACCCTCTCAACTTCATCAGAATACAAAGACTTTGTTTTCATAGGGACAACTTATCATGCATGGCTCATTAAAATAGGAGGGTAGCTCTACCTATGACTACATTGAATCACAAATCTATTTCAACATTCAATTTGATTTTAGAGGAGAGTCACCTGCGCCAGCGCAAGTGCTTACTTGTCCATCATAGTGATGCAGTGCAGAAAGTGAGACGGTAGGATGTCAAATAATTTCCTCAGTTCCAATTTTTTACGCTGGTTGACGCTCTATCTGCTCCTGGCGCTGGCGATCCTATTGTTCATTGTGAACCTTTTTCCACAAAATTCACAGGGAGCTACTTCGAAAAATGCAACTCCTACGATGCTAGCCATCAAGTATATTCACCAAACCGCAACTGCCATGGCAAAATCAGCGACACAAGTCGCTGCACAGGCAACAGCGAACGCAAATGCCACAGCTACGGCAATTGCCAACAATCCAATTATGCTAGCGAATGCACCTGTGGAACTTCCTTTAACGAAACTAGATGCTCAAGGATTGATGAATGATAATGCTAATGCTAAGAAGGCAATCATCAATCTGATACAGAAGGACCCCGATCTACAAGGGCGTCTTGCGGCTCTTGTTATGGTCTATGTAGGTGTGGATACAAACGACCCAACTAAGATAGCGAATGCGCAAGCTGTTGCAAGCAAGATTGAGGGTATTTTACAAAATCCGAGTACGGATCCCGCATTTGTGAAATCCGTCTATCGATCAGTGGTATACGTGGGGACGGTGACTACGGTCGATAATAAAATGCTGACTGGAACGAAAGATCTGAGCGAGGCTGATCTTGAGATTTATTTGTATTCTCCAGGCCCTTGAGCTTAGCTTGTATTCTTCACCGTAAAGATTGAGTGTATTGCGCGTCGGCTGCCGGTTTACCTGCTGTTGGACTGTTCAGGGTCTATGGCGGGGAATGCAATTATCGCGGTCAACGAGGGACTGTGGATGATTTATCACCTGTTGATGGCTGATCCGCAGGCATTGGAGACGGTACACATCAGCGTGATTCGCTTCTCCGACCACGCGGACCAGTACGAACTGACGCCGATTGATAAGTTTCAACCGCCTACGCTGTCTGCGAGCGGTATGACCGCGATGGGAGCCGCGCTGCGCCTACTCGCCCAATCCATCGACCAGGATTTGCTGATGAATACACCAACGCAGCACGGTGATTTTCGCCCGCTTGTCTTCTTATTGACCGATGGAGCGCCAACGGATAACTATAAGGACGCGATTCAGAAGCTGCAATCGCTGCGCGGTAGCCAGAAGCCGACGATTGTGGCGCTTGGCTGCGGCGATGCCGTCAACAAGAACATGCTGCGTGAAGTGAGCAATGATGTGTTTCTGATGCATACCGCCAATCCAGAAAACATTAAGGGGTTCTTTCGATGGATGTCCGGCTCGATTATCCAGACATCTCACGCAGCAGGGGCAGGCGATCTGGATAAAACAATTTACGCTTATCCGCCGCCGGGTACGTCTCGAGGCTAGGTTTCCCAAGGGGAGAACGATTGAGGAGAGGAGTAACGCACTATGTCACGCTTTCAAGATGATACGCAGCGCACGACGCAGCGATCGACAAACCCTGCCAACGCAGCGCAAACGGGAACGGCTGGTGCTGGTCTGACGGTTGGCGACTTCGTCCTCATCGGTATTTGCTTTTTTCTCGTGGTGGCCATTATCTGGGCCGCGTTCATGGTGATAGGAGAACTAACCGGAAAAGCCGCGCCGAACATTAACCTCTCGATCTTCTTTATCATACTCATTTATGTATTATGCGTTGGAGCCGGGTGGCTGTGGGGGCGCTATCAAAGCCAGACGATGGCTCACAAGGAGAACAGCCGCTTGAAAGAAGAAAACTTCGGGCTGAAAAATGCAGTTGAGAGATTGGAGAGTGAACGCTTCTCACTGCAGGCGCAATTGCGCTCGACACAAACAGCGCCAGGTGCCGCTACTCCAGCGAGGACATCGCAAGGAAGTCCAGCAGGTCTGGTTCCCGTCGTCTCCAGTAAGCAACCGGCGCCAAACATCTATGAGAGCGCTCGCGAGCCCGAAGACCCGAGAGATATGCCGGAACATCCGCACGAGAGAGTCTTCCCCGCGAGAAATGAGGGAAATAGCCTGCGTTTCGGTTGGCGCATCATCGGAGCGAGCCGTCGTGGTTTTGGTCACGCCTACGAAGGGAAATACCGCGAGGACGATTTCAATGTCAGAATCTACGGCGCGCAAGGGCAGCAGCCAGATATTGCGATAATTGCTATTGCCGACGGCGTCAGCAGCAAAAATCTTTCGCGCCGGGGCGCACGAGCGGCTGTCCTG
>VBHV01000612.1 GCA_005881995.1 Chloroflexota bacterium
CTCCTTGCCAACGCAGGTGGATTGGTCGCGACAACCTGTGGGTTTTACGGCACCACGCCTGATGCTAATCCGCTGATCGGTTTTGATACCCAGCAGCAAAACCTCATTCACGTTGTGGGATTTTCAGGGCACGGGTTGATGCACGCGCCTATAAGCACACTGTTGGTGCTGGCTCTGCTAACCGGAGAGGCCGATCGCGGTCACGTTCGCCTCCCCCCTCCCTTCGACCATGCGACCATCGACCTCTCTACCTTTGCTCCTGGGCGTGTATTTGACCGTTCTCGTAAAGAGACGCTGGTTCTCTAAGAGGTGTGCAGAGAGAAAGAATACAGCTTTTTAAGCTGGACAGTTCCCTCTTGACAAGTACTGGCATCAAGGGTGCCGCTTTTCCCAATGCACAAGAAAACACCCGTGTCACTCCTCATTTTTTTAGATGGCCGATTTGGCCTGTTTGTACAGTTTTACCAGTTATTCGTTGATCTTATTTCATCGTACTTTCAATTTCCGCCTTACGTTTCTGTAGCGCATCCATTCTTTTCCTGAGATCATCCATCTCTTTCTTGATTGCGCGTAATTCAGCTTTGTTTTTAACAGTCAGCAAGTACTCATTTCCTAATTGATCCGAGATGTACTTTTCAAGCTGGCTTCTCAACACCCGTATGTATGGATTTCCCCAGATTGATCCCTCGCGATATTCAAGCTGTCCTGAATTGATGCCCTTGATAATGAAATCACTGCTGATACCGTATTCTTTCTGAGCGGTTACATCGCTCAGGGTTGCTCCTTTTTTATTCCATTCTCCGTACTGTGCCATATCTATTATTCACCTTTAATAGTCCTGTATGTGATAAGCAGAGCGGCTGGAAGAACCATTGCCCAAGTGGGCCTTCCCAGAACAGTCACGCGGAAACCGCGCTCTGCCAGTCGAACGGCGATAAGCGCGCTGGTTGCACCACCACCAATGATGACGACGTGCTCGGCGGAAGAGGAGCGTGCCATAATTGATCATCCTTCCCAGGTCAGAGTAACGGTTGTACAAGCCTACTCGACAGTTCATAAGAACAGGTAGATATTATATCTCATTCGCCTGGTTTGTTGAGAATCTCCCAGGTAGGAGGGTGTGGTATTCTTTATACAGGTTCTTTCCAGCGCATGTAACTGCGGTTTGGCCTATCAAGAGGGCGCAATGAATTGCGCCCCTACATTTTGATATAGAGCGGAGAAACTTTTTCAATGACCATTGACACCGATTTTCATAGCCATATTGCTCCAAGTTCAGCAGAACAGATGGTAGAGGCTGCGAAGAATAAGGGGATGCGCGTACTTGGCATATCAGAACATATCTTTCAAATGAAAGAGGCACGCCCCTCTCTGCCACACATGCCGCTCGAAGGCGCTCTGTATTCTTTTGCGGCAAGCGCGCTTTGATGCTCGCTTGGGCCTGGAGGTGGACTTTATTCCGGGGAAAAATGAACAAATCCAGGCTTTCCTGCGGAGGGATGACTGGGATTTTTTGATCGGGTCGGTGCATGAAGTTGATGGGCTGCTGTTTGAAGCTCAGCGCAAATGGAAGCGAGAAGAGGGTGAGCGGCACTGGCTGCGTTATTTTGCGCTTTTGTACGAGGCCATAAGCTGCCGCGTATTCAGCCTGGTCAGCCATCCTGTACGCATGCGTGTTGAAAACGCATTTCTGCCCCCGGCGTTTGACGACGAGCTAGAACGACTGGCGGCGCAGGCAACGCGCTGCGATGTGGCATTGGAGATCAACGGATTTGATGTCCTGCATTATCCCAGCCTTGTGCGCAGGCTCGCTAAGGCCTGCGCGCTGCACAATACGCCCATTAGCGTTGGTTCCGATGCGCATGAGCCTTCAGAAGTTGCAGGAGCGCACCAGCTTAGCGAGGAGATTCTGCGTGAAGCAGGAATTAACAAGCTTCGAACATGGAAAAAGATGATGCCTGAAGAATACAGTTTTTAGTCAGGGTACTGCTATCCGATCCCACCCAGGCACGATCACTCCCTCGTCGCTGGATGGAGTCAGCATCACAAACTGCTTGCCGGTAGTGAGATCATCGGACCATACCTCGCGGCTACCATCGGGGTAGGATGCTATCACGATCAGCGCGTGACCGAGGGGGGAGAGAGCGATATTGGTCGTATCGCATATGGTATCCGCGCCGAAAGTGGGATCGCAGAGAGAAGCAGCGCCAGGAGCTACATCCTTCACCAGCACCCGGTCCTGACGCGGGGTCGCGCCCAGTTGCACCACTTCGAACTGGTGATGCACTTCGCGCATAATCACCAACGAGTCATCAGCAGCGTAGCCGATAGGCGTTCCGTCCGGGCGTAAGACTGTGCCTCCGGTGCCGTCACTGTTTACAGCATAGATGCCCGGAGGGCCCACGGGGCCAGCGACTTTGAAGTAAACCGTCGAGCCATCGGGACTGAGCCAGAAATCTCCGCCCATCGAACGGAACGTGACCTGCTTTACAATGCCAGTGGTCACATTGATACGGAAGAGTGTATCCCCCGCGCGATCGGGACCACCCAGGAAGTACAGGTAGCCGTCGCGATAGAATTTTAGCGCCTGTGTTTGTAATGTTGGCAGGTACGGCTGCGATTGACCGGTCTGCGTATTTACCTCTACCACGCCATCGTGCACCGTCGCAATCAGGACATGGATATTATCAGGCATCCAGATGGCGTTCAGGGCATTATCTTCATCCAGTTCATAAAAGAAGCCGGTAGTGGGCAACTTATTCAGGGTAAAGTACAGGGTATGTCCACCGGTAGTGACCTGATAGAGCATATTCTGGCCTTGAGAACCAACCCAATCAAATTGGATATTCGCGCCCGCGTCTGCAAGCAGTCCGGTAATGAGAACGACGCCATTCCACCCGTCGAATGGCACAGGAGCAGTTGGGGAGACACTTCCTGCAGGAGCCGTCGTGGCTGTTGGCGATGGCGAGCTTCCAGTTACGGGGATTTGATTCCAGCCAATAAAGGTTGCACGGGTACCCGATTGGAGAGAGAGTAATGGATGCTGTGTATATGTTGTGAGATCGACATACCAGATGCTGGAAGATGTAGCGGCGACGTTTGCATCGCTGACAATCAGCGCATGCCCATCAGGAGCTAAGGCAACGCTGTTACCGGTGATGGAGTGGATACCTGGCGCGATATTGGAGAGAATCGTGGTATCTTGCTGGGGTGTTTTGCCCAATTTCAGCAAACTGTATTGACCCTGCACCGACTGGAGGTACAACAGCGAATGCTCTGCCCCTGGGGCGAAACCTACCAGGGTACCTTGACGGTTGAGCGCGTGAAAATCGGTTCCATCGCTGTTCACGGCGTAGATGCTATGGTTCTCCTGGAAAGCTTCCCCATATCCCTCACAATAGATGGTGACAGCTTCACCATCTGGCAAACAATTGAGGAAGTGTAGACCTGTCTTCACATCCCCCAACATTGTATGCATGACCTGTTGTGGTCCACCTGTCGTGATGTTGATGCGATAGAGCGCCAGGTACTGGCTATCAAAGAAGTACAGGTAAGGCTCATGGTAAAATGCCAGATCGCCAACATTCAAGCGAGAAAAGAGCGTTGTAGATGTACGAGTGTGAATATCAACCTTCTGGACGCTAAAGTTTGTACTAATCAGTGCGTGGCCTGTATCCATCCAGACGGCATTTCCCGCGTTGGCGTCACTGACGCTATAAAGCTGCGCCGGGGAATGCGCAGGATTCAGTGTAGCGTACGTGGTATAGCCGCCATCGGAGACCTGGTAAAGCAGGTTTTTCCCATCTTCTGAAACACCATCGAATTGAACGCCATTGGCAGCCTGGATGGGTGCAAGTACCTGGTCGCTTTTCTCAGTGTCGGGATTGTAGTTAGAGAGGTTCGTTACACTCTTTGCAACGCTCGATGCAGTCGAAAACATGGTTAATCCGAGCATGACGGAAGTCCAGACCTTGACCTGTCCACCGGTGGACGGGCGCAAAATAAAGTGACCAAAAATACCCAGGGCAGCGAAAAGGAGTGCGGCAACAGTGGCAAGTGCCAGGCCATTACGCAGCCATCTTCGTGATGGGCTGAGGGTAAGCGGGTCGGTGGTATGCCTGTAGTCGCTGCTGGAGTTGCCATTGAGTTCTACTGTAGTGGGAGGGGGAGGAGGCAGGAAGACCTCTGGCAGTATATAGTCCAGTCGTTTGCGTTCCGACCGTTCACGCAGAGACGCCAATTGTTCTTGATCTCGCAGCGCAGCAAAGATGCGTTCAGTTGTTGAGGGCACTCTGGACTCGCTATCTGCCAGGTAACGGCGCAGTACATCGCGCTGCTGCGAGCGCAGCTGCCGCTCCTGGGCAAGGATCGAGGCGCAGGTCGGGCAACCGGGGAGATGGCGGCGGAGTTGTTCCAACAGTAACTCGTCCCGCCTGTCACTGGTGGTCGTCGAAAAGACTTGCTCGAACGAGTTTGTGACGTCCGGAGCACCCGGGGCATCCAGGTCATTCAGCAGGCGCCGGCATTGTGTACTCAGTACACAATGCGGCAAACTGCCGAAATCGGAATGCTTCATGACCGTTCCTCCTGCTCGAGTTTCCTGTAGAGGTGCTGAAAAGCCTGGCGAGCGCGTGAAAGCCGACTGCGTACGGCGGATAGCGTATCTTGCTGCGTTTCCGCAATCTCTCGATAGGAGAAACCCTCGGCATCAAGCAGTAAACACGCCGCTGAAGCTGGCGGAAGTTGCGCCAACACCCTCCCGATTAAATCACGCTGCACGACCTGCTCCTCAAAATATTCGCCACTCACCAGGCATGCTTCCGCGGCATCATCAAATACGTCGTCCCCGTTTCCTTGCGGAGGCGAGAACGGTATGACCGAGACATGTTTGCGCCTTCGCCACTCGCTGCGAACCTGGTTAAGCGCGATACGGTAGAGCCATGGCGCGAAGTGTAGCTCCTCTCCATTCATGCGAGGCAACGCACGGTATGCCGCCAGGAACGTTTCCTGGCAGAGGTCCTGCGTCAACTGGCTATCCTGAGTCAGGCTGTACAACATACGCCGAATACGTGGCTCATAGTAGACAACAAGAGCCTCGAATGCCGCTATCGAACCGCCGCACGCTTCGAGTGTCAGTTGGGGCTCGTTTTCCAGTGCGTTCATACGGCTCCCATTATTCAGTTGAGGCTGAATTCAGTTCCTCTAAGAGGGTTAATGCAGTCAACAAGTGATTTGTTTCGTTGCAATGGGTATACATAGATATTTTCCAGTCATGAACAAGCATGCTATACATAGATATGAAAATAACATACCCATCCTATTATGAGGTATAAATGCACACCTTGCCTATGAAATAGTTCACATTTTGTTAGAGGGGCCGGAAGCGCGGCAAAGCGATGGTATCGGAGACGGCATCAAATACAACTGTGACAGGGAGATCGACACGTAAATCAGCAAGCGAGCTATCTACAATGTTGCTGAGAAGGCGCGGGCCTTCTTCCAACTGGATAATTGCCACGTTGTAGGGGGTATCACCCACAAATTCTGGGGATTTGTTCTGGTGAATTATGGTGTAGGAGTAAATCACGCCGCGCCCACTGGCCTCGACCCAGCGCAGGCTACCGAGGCCACATTGCATACAAAACAGGCGTGGGTAGAACTGGTAACGCTGGCAGGCATCGCAGAATTGCAGGAGCAGTTTTCCCTGCCGGCATCCCTCCCAAAATGGGCGGCTGTCTTCTGTGATTACGGGTAATGGTTTGGGATGGTTGGTATCCGGCATGGTGATTGCTCCAGTTTGATGTTGTGTGATTCATTGTACCACGTTTGCGGACAACTGATCGGTAGGGGGCGGGCAGCCGGGTCTGTGAATGATTGCCAGGATGACAGCCAGGGCGACCGCGAGGATCGCCCGTACAATACACGCGGCCCCCTGCCCCAGCCCCAGGGCGACCGCGAGGGTCGCCCGTACAATACACGGGGACGTGTAACACGGGCAACTGGGTATTGTACGGGCGACCCTCGCGGTCGCCCTGGCAATCATTCACAGACCCTGCATGTCTGAGGGAGCCTGGTTGAGCTTACTACGAGTTACACACTTTGTTACATTGCCCTTGTCAGGGGTCAGACCTTCTGTTAGAATCTCACAAGGTGATATGTCTCCAGGTGCGGCGCCGTACACGTGCATGCTACAATACATATAGCATATCTTTCCACTTTCAGGGGCCTGGCGGTCGCCCTGGAAGCGTGAGTACGTTTCGGGAGGTCTATTTTTTATGGATTTAGCTACCCTACTATTTTGGATCATCGCTATCATTCTTGTGGGTTCCGCTTTGCTGGTGGTAGGGATGCGCAACATTGTGCACAGCGCGCTTGCTCTAGTCGTTCTATTTGGGATGGCTTCCGGTATTTATCTCTTGCTCAACGCTGAATTTATCGCCATTGTGCAGATACTGATTTACGCGGGGGCAGTTACCATCCTGATACTCTTCGCGCTGATGCTCACGCGCACCAATAACATTAGCACAAATAGCAATCCCACCAACCGGCAGTGGTGGTTAGCCGCGATAATCAGTACGCTCGTCGGCGCGGCGATTATTTTTGCGGTCACACTCAGCCAGTATTCCACCGCGCATGCAGGCAGCGGAGTGGCTTATGGCACTTCAGCCTGCGCTCTGCCACCAAACAACGTCGTCTATATTGGCCAACTATTGTACAGTCCCACCTGCTACAGCTATGTACTCCCCTTCGAAATTGCATCATTGGTGCTGCTTGTAGCCATCGTGGGAGCGATAGTGATCGGCAGGGAGGACTAATAGATGCTTACACTAAACCATTTCCTGGTATTGGGCGCATTGCTCTTCTGTATTGGCCTCTACGGCGCGCTGGCCAAACGCAACGCCATCGCGGTGCTGATGGGTATCGAAGTCATGCTCAACGCCGTCAATGTCACCATGGTCGGCTTTTCTTTCTTTAACACGGTCAAACCCTACTCGACCTACTTGACCGGACAAATCTTCGCCATCTTCATCATTACGGTCGCGGCGGCAGAGGCGGCAGTCGCGCTTGCAATGATTATCTCGATCTACCGCAAACGCAGCACGGTCGATGTTGGCGAGATCAATCTGATGAAGTGGTGAAGAGGTAAAAGGGGGGAAAGGGACAGAAAGGGCAGAAACTATGGCATGGTATCAATTTTCCTGGCTGATCTTGTTCGGGCCGCTTTTCTCATTCGTGGCAATTATTTTCGGTACGCGCATGTGGGACCTCGCCACTCGACCCCGTGAGGAGGCAGAGGCGACACCAGCAGACGCGGCGCATGCTCATGACGAGGCTGAAGGTGAAACCCAACTTATAGTAACACATGGGCCACACGGCGAAGAGGTGGTTTTAGAAGACGACGAAGACCCCAAAGTTCCACGCCTTACGATGGGAGCAAGGGCAAGCGGCTATCTCGGTATTGTGGTTGTAGCACTGGCATGTATCTACTCCTGGATTCTCTTGCTCAACACAAGTGGCGTTATCAACATTGCTCCTCCATTAGATCCAAGGGGCCTGACGGTCTTTTCCTATGATTGGCTGAACCAGGGGACAGCCAGTTATTCCATCGCGTTCCACATCGATAACCTGGCAATCGCTATGACAGTGGTTGTCACCACCGTCTCCCTGCTGGTGCAATTCTACTCGCAGGGCTACATGGAGAACTCGGCGGGCTACGCGCGTTTCTTCTCGTATCTCTCGCTCTTCACCTTCTCCATGCTCGATATCGTTTTTGCCCAGAACTTCCTGGTGATCTTTGTCGGATGGGAACTGGTGGGCCTGAGTTCCTACCTGCTGATCGGTTTCTGGATCAACAAGCGCGCCAAACCGGCCGAGGATCGACCCGCACCGGCTACTGCCGCGATACAGGCCTTTATTACGAACCGCATAGGTGATGTTGGCTTTATCATCGGTATCATGATCCTGTTCGCACAAACAGGGACGTTCGATTTCGGCACGCTGGCCGACAAGGCGAATCCTCACGGTGTAGTACAGGCTTTTGTAAACTCGGGCAATACAGGTCTACTGACGGCTGCCATGATCCTGGTCTTCTGCGGCGCCATCGGCAAATCGGCGCAGCTTCCGCTCACGGTCTGGCTGCCCACTGCGATGGAAGGCCCAACACCCGTCAGCGCGCTGATCCACGCGGCAACGATGGTCGCCGCAGGCGTCTACATGGTTGCGCGCACCTACCCGCTGTTCGCGGCGGCTGGCCCTGAGGCCTTAGGGGTTGTAGGATGGGTTGGCGGTATCACCGCTCTATACGCAGCCCTGACCGCGCTCACCCAGACCGACTTCAAACGCGTGCTGGCCTTCTCTACTATCAGCCAGCTTGGCTATATGTTCGTTGGTCTTGGAGTAGCGCGGGGTACCGAATTTGGTGTTGGCCCGGGTATGTATCATCTCTTCACCCATGCCTTCTTCAAGGCACTGCTCTTCCTGGGTGCAGGCAGCGTTATTCACTCGCTCCACCACGCGATGCACGCAGAGGTGCAGGACATGCGCAAAATGGGCGGCCTGGCAAAGTATATGCCGATTACGGCCATCACCTGGTTGGTCGCCACGCTGTCCATTTCCGGCTTCCCATTCTTCGCAGGCTTTTATAGCAAGGATAACATCATCGCGCTGGCCTTTGACCAGCAGGACTACGGGCTTTACATCATCACACTCGGCACAGCTGGCCTGACCGCCTTCTATATGCTGCGCGCCTATATTCTGGCCTTTGGCGGCAAAGGCGGCGGTTTCGGGGGCCTGTGGGGCGGCCCGTATCGCGGCGAAGGCGAACCGCACGAATCGCCCAGGACCATCACCATCCCGCTCGTTCTACTGGCGATTGCCTCTATCATCGCGGGCTACTGGACTGGCTTCTTCAACTATGTGCAGCCAATTAACCCGAGCGCGCCCAATCTCAACCTGGGAGAAGTGTTTACCAACCCGCTTACCTGGGTAGGCGTGCTCGTCTCCTTAGTAGGTCTGGGCTGGGCCTATGTGCTTTACACACGCTTCGAGCTGGCAACTATTCATAATGTGGTAGAAAACAACGCGCTCCTGCGTTTCTTGCACCGCCTGACGCTGCGCAAGTTCTATATCGACGATCTCTATGACCTGCTCATCCGCTATGTAGTGCTGGGCATTTCGCATATCGAGGCGGCTTTTGACGCCTATGTCGTGGATGGTATCGTCAACGGCGTTGCCCAGGCTGTAACTGGCCTTGGTCGGAGTGTTCGCCATGTAGAGACTGGCAAGGTGCAGGCCTATATGGTCGGTTTCTTTGGCGGTTTAGCGGTGCTCGCAATCGTCGTCTTCGCGCTGGTCACATTTGTGAAGTGAGGATTAAGAGATATGATTTCTACATATAATCTTACATGGATATTATTGTTGCCGGTGCTTGGCGCGGTGGCGGCGATAGCTGCGCCTGTACGCTATGCGCGCTGGTTAGCGCTGCTGTTCTCAGCGGCTACCTTTGCGCTCACTATGGCTATATTTTTCCGCATGGTCGCCAATGGGAACTTCGGGGATCTGAATCACCCGGCAGATTTTACCCCACAAATAACGTGGATTGACTTCACGGCCAAAAATGTTCATTTCAAAATTGATTATTTCCTGGGTGTGGATGGTCTAAGTATACCACTGGTCATTCTCAACGCACTGCTGACGATGCTGGCAATCATCGGCGGCTGGGAGAAGGTGCGAGTCAAAGAGTACATGGCCCTGTTGCTGCTGCTGGAAACCGGTGTGATGGGCGTCTTCATCTCGCTCGATCTGCTGCTCTTCTTCCTGTTTTGGGAAGTCGAGCTGGCCCCCATGTTCCTTTTGATTGGCATCTGGGGCAGCGATGTCATAAAGCATGGCATGCCTGGACGCGTCTACTCGGCCTGGAAGTTCCTGCTCTATACCTTCTTCGGCAGTATCTTTATGCTGGCGGGTATTCTGCTGCTGTACTTTCGAGCGGGCGGGAATACTGCCAGCATGCAGTTCTTCTCCACGCACATGCAATTTCTGGCGGGCGCCAGCCCGATCTTTGGTTGGAGCTGGCAACTGCTGATCTTCCTGTTGATCTTCCTGGCCTTCGCCATCAAGATACCCATGTTCCCTTTCCATACCTGGCTGCCCGACGCGCACACGAACGCGCCGACGGCCGTCAGTGTGCTGCTGGCCGGCGTGCTGCTCAAGATGGGCGGCTACGGCATCCTGCGCATTGCCATTAACATTATTTACGGGGCGGGCATCTGCCTGGTGCAGACCGATATGAAGAAGCTGATCGCTTACTCCAGCGTCAGCCATATGGGTGTGATCCTGCTGGGTGTGGCGGCGGCTGCCGCCGGCTTTGGCGGGATGGCCTTCCGCCAGGCAGCGTTGACGGGCGCGACCATCCAGATGTTCAGTCATGGTCTCATCACGGGCATGCTCTTCTTCTGCGTCGGCGTCATTTACGATCACGCGCACACACGCGAGATCGCCGTCTTTGGCGGCGTCGCCAAGAAGATGCCTTTGTTGGCAACGCTCTTTACCTTTGCCGGACTAGCCTCGCTCGGTCTGCCGGGATTAGCCGGGTTTGTGGCCGAGTACATCACCTTTACGGCCAGCTACCAGGTCTGGGCGGTAGTGACGGTTATCTCGGTCTTT
>VBHV01000022.1 GCA_005881995.1 Chloroflexota bacterium
CTTACTCATGCGAGATCTTGCTAAAAGTTCAGGCCTATACGCCCTGGCCTCACTGGTGAGTCCTCTTATCTCCTTAATACTGGCCCCGTTTTTGACGCGCAACCTCCCGCATACGGCGTATGGGGCGCTGGCAGTGTTGAACACCGCTATTGCTCTTCTGACTGGAGTGACACAGCTAGGTCTTAATTCAGCTTTTTTTCGCTCCTATAACTACGATTATGAATCTCAAAAGGATCGCCTGGATGTACTTTCAACGGTCGTTGTGCTTTTATCTCTCACCTCGTTCTGTATGAGTGTGAGCATGATACTAAACGCTTCCTGGTTCTCGACTTTGTTATTTAACAACGCGTCATTTAGCGATGCTGTGAAAGTCGCGGCGCTCGTTGTTCTTTTACAGAATCTTGCCGTTCCTGGATTCTCCTGGATGCGAGCGGAAAACCGTGCTTTGTATTTTTCGCTATTGTCGATTGCCAACCTCTTAATCTCCTTAGGAGCCAATCTCGTACTCGTAGGTATGCTACATATGGGTATTGTAGGTTCGTTGATGGCTACCGGAGTTGGCTATGCTCTTGTCATAATCTGTACTTTACCTGTCATTCTGGTACGCGCAGGTCTGAGCCTGCGGTTTGATATTGCGCGAGGACTGCTGTCTTTTGGGGTACCGAATATCTTCGCTATAGTGTCTGTATGGGTGCTACAGCTTTCAGATCGCTTTCTGCTGGGTCGAATAGGATCGCTGGCCCAGACGGCAAGCTATAGCGTGGCTTATACCCTGGGGAGCGTGGTGAGCGTCGTGGTCCTCTCGCCATTCACACTTGCCTGGCCCTCAACACTGTTTAACATAGCCAAAAAAGATAATGCTCAACATATCTTTAAGCTGGTGTTTCGCTGGTATAGCATTGTTTTATTCTTTGCCGCATTTGCTCTCACGCTTGTTGGCACGATTTCGCTCTACCTGTTCTTTCCGCCCGTGTATCGGGAGGCTGTCTCCGTTATCCCTATTATTGTGGTGTCAACTGTCTTCTTTAGCGTCTATACATTCTTCACCACGGGACAATCTATCAAGCGTAAAACCTGGTTTAACTCGATCTTTACTACACTGGCCGCGCTTGCCAACCTTGGTTTCAATCTGGTCTTGATTCCACTCTATGGAGCCATGGGATCGGCCTTGTCAACACTTCTTGCCTATATATTGCTTGCATTAATTACTTACCTGGTAACTCAACGTCTCTATCCCATTCCTTATGAAGTTGGCATTTTTACCGTTGAGTTACTGGTAGGTATCGCTTTCTATGTAGGGAGCAGTATGTTGGCCTCGGGACAGGGCACGTATGGAGCCTGGAGCATTTCGCTTGGCGCTTTAGTGGTTTATGGTGGCTTCCTTCTTCTGCTTGGAGGATGGTTATCCAACCGTAACAAAGCCTTGCTCCTGCTTGGAAGATGGTTATCCAACCGCTACGAAGTCTTATAATCAGCATATTCTGGAGGATTCTACATGGTGAAAACACTTTCCCATGATGATAGGGTGGTGACAAAAAAGCATATACCCTTTAGGGTTTGTATGCATGTACGCGGCGTGGTACGCACTGATGGACGGGTTATGCGCGCAGCTTCTACGCTTGTAGAGGCAGGTTTCGCGGTCACTATCCTCGATATCGAAGACGATCTGACTCGCCCCGTTGAGGAAGATATTGGCGGCATTCATGTGAAACATATAATGAAGTCAGGTTGTGCAATTGATACGGATACCAGCAGACGTTTATCACGCTCATGATGATAATGCATTAGCACCATGTTATATTGCAGCGCAATGGCATCATAAACCACTTATCTTTGATGCTCATGAGTTTCCACTGATAGAGATGAAAGAGCAGCATTGGTGGAGTGCGTTGTTAACGCGCTTATTTACTCATTTGGTAAAACGTTGTGCCGGAATTATTACTGTCTCCTCTCCCATAGCGCAAGAGATTTGCAATCTCTATCACGTGCCACATGTGTCGCTGATTCGCAATCTACCGGTCTACCAGGCGCCTTCGAAAAGTGATCGGCTGCGGCAATATCTTAGCCTTGACTCGAATGCACGCATTGCCCTCTATCAAGGTAATATGGATTCTAAGCGTGGACTCGATAAACTAGTCCGGGCGGCCAAATACTTAGATCGCAATATTGTGATTGTGCTGATGGGCAATGGATTTGGAGCAACTCCGGCTCTCCTGAAATCCTTGATTGTAAGCGAAGGGGTTGTTGACCGCGTCAAAATCATTCCGGCTGTTCCCTATGCCGAACTGCTAGATTGGACCGCTTCGGCGGATATAGGTTTAAATGTTCTTCCTCCGGACTATTCCCTTAGTATTCGGCTGTGCCTGCCCAACAAATTCTTTGAATATCTAATGGCTGGCTTGCCTGTTCTGTCTTCTCCACTGCCTGCTGTTGCAGAAATTATCAATACCTACGATGTTGGCCAGATAGTATCTTCGCTTGCGCCAGCAGATGTCGGCAATGCTATCAATGCGATGCTAGCGGATCGGGCTGCTCTTGCCCGTTGGAGCCGCAATGCGAGAGAGGCTGCCCGGTATGATCTCTGCTGGGAGAAGGAAGGCCGGCATCTTATTCGGCTCTACCTCAAAATCCTTGCAGCCAGGGATGAGGTGATTTCTGGCCTACATTGGCAATAACGAGATAGGAGGAAGGTAATGCGCATTTTGCAGGTGCATCAAATCAATCAGGTAGCCTATACCTATGGCGAGGATCTCGAGCGACGCGGTCATTACGTGGAAGTGTACGAGCCGAGTCTTGTTGGTGGGTTAGCGCCATTGCCTGTTAAAATGGCTTTCATGCCCTGGCGTGTGTTGGACATGCGACATGTAGTTGGCAAACTCAACCGGAGTCATTTTGATATTGTGCATATTCACTGGGCCAGTTATGGCGTGCTTGGCCTGGCAAGCCGTATACCGTATATTGTGCATTGTCATGGGGGTGATGTGCGCCATCGTTTACAACACCCCTTATCTCGTGTGATGTTGGAGCCTGTTTTGCGCCGCGCTGCGGCTGTCCTGTGTGTTACGCCTGATCTCTTACCAGTCGTTCGAGCAGTTCGCCCCGATGCGCTTCTCTCACCCGCTCCTATTGATAGGGAGCGTTTTGCACCAGCGAAAAATACTGCCGACGAACCGTCGCGTCCCTGGACAATTTTGCTCTTTGCACGACTTGACCTCAATAAAGGCGTTGATATTGCGTTGGAGGGGATAGTACGCTTTGTCAAACGCCATGAGGGCATTCGCGTACAGTTACTCGACTGGGGTTCTCTGAAAGGGGAATATCGGCAGCGCTATGGGCGCTACTTCGAGTTTATTCCCCTTGTAGTTCCAGGTGAGGTGGAGCAATTAATTTTGTCCGCTGACGTTATTGTAGGGCAATTAGCTTTGGGGGCATTAGGGCTATCGGAACTTCAGGCGATGAGTTGTGCCAGGCCTGTGATTGCTTCGTTTCGCTATGATGACGCATATCCAACTCCCCCACCGATATGCCAGGCAGCGACGGCAGAGGAGGTTGACGAGCGCCTTGAATATCTCTTCCGGAATCCTGAAATGGTGATGTCGCTAGGACGACAAGCGAGAGAGTGGATAATCGAAAATCATGACCACCGGGTTCTTGCGGGTAAACTTGAGGAACTTTATCAATCAATTCTTCTTGAGAAGTGACAAAAGAGGAAAAACACAGTGGAACAACAACAGTTGGTGATGTTAGATCAGGAGCTTTCACGCTTAGAGTCCGAGTACAGACGGCGCGACTCAGGCAATATACCCGCCGACCGCTATAGCCCTTTTAACGAGGCCGCTCTCCTTCACTCTCAAAGCCTGGAGCGTAATCTTCTGGCTTTGCTCAAACGACATGGGTTTACCGACTTGCGTGAGAAGAAGATTCTCGATGTGGGTTGTGGTAATGGAGGGAATTTGCTCCATTTTCTGGGTTATGGCGCACAATCTACTAACCTCTTCGGAAT
>VBHV01000613.1 GCA_005881995.1 Chloroflexota bacterium
ATCAGGACGGGGGTGATGCAGCTTGCGCCGCGCATTTTGCGCTGGCCATCGATGAGGCCGCTCACAGCAATGCCGGTTACTACGTGGTGCCAGCGACCTCGGAGGGTGAGCAGCAGTTCGCGGGCATGGGCTTTATTGCGCGGCTTGCCTAATACCTGCTCATCAAGCAGGACGGTGGTATCCGCGGTAATCACGGTGCGGCCCTGGGCCTCCGGTAGTGCGAGCGCGGCTGCGGCTTTGTGCTTGGCCAGCCACTGCGCCAGTTCCTCGAGGGGGCCGCGAAAGTTGTCCGCGATGGCTTCTTCGTCGGTGGACGTGGCGGCGGTGATGAAATCCAGGCCAAGCAGAGCCATGATCTGCCTGCGGCGTGGTGAGGCGGAGGCCAGGAGTAATGGGAGTGATGATGTCATAAATTGTTCTGCTCCAGGACCGCGACGCATTCGATATGCGCCGTCTGGGGGAACATGTCCAGGGGCTGCACCGAGCGCAAGCGGTAAGTAGGATGGACGTGACAGAGGATGTCGAGGTCGCGCGCCAGCGTTGATGGGTCGCAAGAGACGTAGACGAGCCTGGGAACGGGGTGTTGCCTCAAGGTGTCGAGGACGACCTGCTGGCAACCGGCGCGCGGCGGGTCAATGACCAGTCCTTGGATATGTGTCGTCAAGGTGGGCAGCACCTCTTCCACTTTGCCTTTGAGTACCTCGACATTGTTGGCCTCGCGCAGGTTCCACTGGGCATCTTTGATGGCACTGGCCGATTCTTCGATGGCGATGACCTTGCCGACATGACGAGCCAGCAGCAGCGAAAAGGTGCCGACTCCGCAGTACGCGTCAACGATGGTGAGTTGCTGCGCGTCTGCGGTTCTGTTACTCAGCAGCCCGTGAATGACCATCTGCATCATTTTTTCGGCCTGCGCGGTATTGGTCTGGAAGAAGGAGCTGGGGCGAATGCGGAAGGTTGCGCCAGCCAACTGCTCCTCCATCGTTTCAGCGCGCAGTTCAAGTTCCGTAGCGCGGAGCTGGTGGGCTATGGCCGGTTCAGGCTGGGGCTGTACCAGCAACTGGCCTGTGGCAGCGCCGCAGCGTATTAAGACCTGTGGGCGCGCGTTGGGTACGGTGCTCAGCACACGCAAGGCGCGATTGATGTACTCGTGGGCGATGGGACAGGAAGCGAGGGGCAGCACGCGGTGCGTTCCCCTGGCAGTGAGTCCGGGTTGTCCACTGCGATTGACCGAGAAGCGCATGTGGTTGCGGTAGTGCCAGGGGTCGTCACAGGCAACAGTGTCTAACAGGGGTGGGTCGTCGAAGTGGCCGATTTCCTGTAGCAGCTGCCCGACCAGCGCACGTTTCCAGGCCAGCTGCGCCGGGTAGTCCAGGTGTTGAAGTTGGCAGCCGCCGCATTCGCCAAAGACGGGGCAGGGAGCCTGCACCCGCAGTGGCGAGGGCCGGTGAATTTCGGTGATCCAGACACGCGGCGGGCGCGGTTTCCAGCGGCGGCGATGGCGTTTGGGGGGCGTCGCGGCTATGGTTTCGATAGCGATGGTCACTTCTTCCCCTGGTAAACCAGCCGGGACTGGAAGACGGCGCGTGTGACAGTGTGTTGGCTGTTCGCCGTCTTCCAGGTCTTCTGGAATGTCCGCGAGAGCGTCACCAGTGCGCGTCAGTTCACCGAGGGTGACGCGGTGATAGGTGGTGGAGGACGCTTCTTTGTTCATCGCTTTATGGAATCCAGGGACTGGCGTACCGCCTGCACGATCTCGGCATCGGGGTTGATGCGCTCGGCCTCTTCCAGCACGGCACGCGCGCGCCGCAGGTCGCCTTGATCTAAGATGATACCCGCGAGTAGTCCGCGGAGGTGCGCGGACTGTGGATGCAGGAGCGTACCCTGTTCGACTACTTTGTAAGCTTTGTTCGTTTCGTTCTTGCTCAGGTAGAGCGCGCCGAGTTCAGAGAAGGCCGCGATGTTCTGCGGTTCTTCCTCGATAGCACGTTTATAGTAGACTTCGGCCTCGATGGTATTCTTGAGAAGGCGGTACGCATGACCTATGCTGAACCAGATGTGCTGGAAATTGGGAGAGATTTCCGCGACACGTAGGAAGTGCCGCAAAGCCTCGTCGTAGAGATCGCGTTCCAGTGCCATACTTGCCAGGTCGTTTTCGATTTGCGCCTCTTCTTCTCGTGTGGGGTCCGAGGCCAACGCTTCTTGCAGGAGGGATTGGGCCTCCTCGTAGGCGTCCTGCGAGGCTTTCACTTCGGCCAGCAGGATGCGCGTCAGGGTCTGGTTTCCGACCTGCAGGGCTTTTTGTAGGGTTGTTTCAGAGAGGTCATAGAAACGCTCAGCGCGTTCTTGCATCTCAATTTCATCGTACTGCTGGGCCAGCACCGCGGCTACCGCACCTAATTGCTGCAAGATGGAGGCATAGCTGGCATGATGGGGGAAGTGTTCGGCCCATCTTTCCAGGTAGATGAAGGCGCGTTCGTTCATGCCGATACTGGTGGCGCGGCCAACTGCGTCCGCATAGAGTTCGAAATCCAGGGGATTCTTTACAAGCAGGGCGTCCAGGTAGTACAGGGCTTTGGTGGTGCGCCAGATAATTTCTTCATAATAGCGCGGCGCATCGGGGCCGGTGGGAGTCTGGTTTTTCAGGATATCCTGGATAGCGCCCGCGTGCTCTTGCAAGCGCTGCTGTACGTCGGCGAGGGGCAATCCCTGGGCGTTCGCGCCATCGTCGGTCACGCGCTGAATGCGCCATTCGCCTTCCTCCTGGACGATGGTATAGCTGGTCCAGAACCAGTGCCTGCCCGTTTCTTTGAGGACGGCGGTTCCCAGCGGCATCTCTGGAAGCGTGCCACTCAAGGGTGTTTCGCTCAGTTCGAGCGACCAGCAGGTCTCTACCTCACGGCGAGATGTGGAGCGATCACTGAGGAATGAGCCGGGGAGCCAGAGCGCGCTCTGGTTGTGTTCGCGCTCGCGCGTGATCCTGGGTTCGAAGTGCGCGGGCTGCGCTTCATCTGCCCACGCGCGGCGGCGCTCTACCCATTCATCGCGCGCGAGTCCTTCGCGGATGGGGCTGTCACGGGTGAGCAGATCATAGCATAGCCCGAAATCGCCCAGGGACCAGCCTCCGATAAAGTGGGCGGCTATTTCATCCGGTTCGAGGTCGGGGTCGATATAGGTGCGTCCCCGGTCTTCGTCCAATTGAGGGGCGTTCAGTATCAGTTGCTGCACGGTGGGAAGATAATGCCGGTAGTCTTTATGCGGAGTGGTGCCTCGCCACTTGTTGACGGAGAGCGCGTCCAGGAGCAGGCGGCGTCCCTCAGCGAGCGTGGCATCGGCTAATTTGAGCTTTTCGCCAGTTGAGATGGTGAAATGGGTTGCTTGCTCGTTGAGATGGGATTCGATGTGGCGTTTGGTGCCGGTCTCGATGGTAAAGTCTTTGACGCCATCCTGCCAGTAGTCAAGCAGGAAAGAGAGCATGCGCGCTTCGCCGTACTCGAAACCTTGTTCCCAACAGAGGATGAGTTCTATCTCACCTTGCTCGCGCATCAGGGTGACCTGACCTTTCCAGAAGCGCGGGGCATTGGTGGTGGGAAGTATGGTGGGTTTTTCCGGCTCCGGTGTCCAACTAGGATAGATTTTATTGCCCGCGAGCTGGATCAGGGCGCGGCGGGATTCTTTGCGCACGGCCTTGTTGGGGGTCAATTCGTTTATGGCCAGCAGTACGTCGGCGGCATCCACATCTGGTTGTCGCGCGAGGGCTTTGAGCAGGGCTAGCTGGGTTGCCTCTGCGGAGCTGCTGATTTCTGCCAGGGCTGTTTCTGCTTGCCCGCGGCTGACGCTCTCGCGCAGTTCTTCTGCGATGGTGTGGCGCTGCTCAAGCAGGCTCTGTATGTGTGAATCGTTACTCTGTGTGATGAATGGGTGTTTGGGTTTTTTTGATGTCATGGGTTGTTTTCTTCTCTCATGGGTTTCGGCGCAATGCATGAGTAATTGCGCTTGCTATCGCTTTTGATTGTATCATGAGAGGCAAGAGGGGTAGTTTGCTATGCGATGCTTTTGGGCGGTGGTATCCAGGGTAAGGCGGGTAGATACGTTGCCGCTGGGGAATGATGTGGTTGGCTTTGTATGCTTGCCTTGTTGTTCAGAACCCTGGTGGATGGGACGATGGATTTGGCCAGGGCGTGAAAGAAGCGTGTGGCGGCGTGGGAGGTTATGCCCACGGGGAGTTCGTTTGTTTCGGGTGGTGCGAACTGCAAACGCCAGGCGGGACGGAGCGCTTTGCGTGGGCGACCGCCGCGATTGGGCAGTGTGTAGGCGGCCTGTAAGATGATGATCGGGAAGGCCGCGCAGTAGAAGTAGGAGGGTAGACTGCGCCATGCGAAGAACAAGGGTAAGACGGCCAGGAGCATGGCCGACTCCGGGTGTTGTTTGCAGATGCGCCAGTACCAGCCGAGGCAGAAGAGCATGGCGATGGCCTCGAGTGCCAGGTAGACAGTGCCTGGCAAAATGGGCACCAGGGGCGTAAAACTCACGGCAATCAGACCCACACCCAGTGGGAACATGGGATCGGCGATGGGGGCCAGTACACCCGCGAACCATGCCTGCGGGCTCCAGAGAATGAATGGCAGATTGAGGGCCAGGGCGATGATGCCCGCGATGCTCAAGCGGTAGAGCACTTCCTTAAAATTGTACTGGCGCAAGATCATGATGGCGTAGAACGGGACGAACAACCAGGCTGGCTGTTTGCTGGCGATGGCCAATCCGAGGAAAATGGCCGACCAGCGGCGCGAGTCCTGTGCCAACCAGGCCAGCACGATGAACAGGATGTACAGCAGGTCCACGTTGCCGCCGACGACTGAAGTCCACATGGAGACATTGGCCAGCGAGAGCAAGAGCAGCCAGGGCCTTATCTCGGGGCGTACCACCTTCAAGCCGATAATGACGAGAAGAAGGTAACAGAGCAGGTAGAATGGCAGCACATTATAAATGTTGAGCCAGACGAACGGCAAGAGTGTCAGGAAGGAGAGCGAGGGATAGCTGACCTTCGATTCGAACTCAGGCGCGGTTCCAGCCTTGAGGTCGGTATCCAGGATGGTGCGCAGTTCCCATGTAGAAGGGTAGGTCAGGGCATCTGCCAATTGTCCCTGGCGCAGGGGCGTGGTCCAGTAGGGCTGAATGGGGAAGCGACGCACGAGACTGAGAATGCTGGAGTCGGTGTAGGGGTTACGCCCCTCCAGTAGGAGCGATGCCGCATTTGTGTCGATCGACGTGCCGTCGTTGGTATACTGAGGCGGCATGAAAAAGCCCATGGCGATGGAGCGCCCAAACTCAATCCCACCAGCGATAGAGGTGAGGAGGACCATGACCAGAACGATGCGTTGCCAGCGGCGGGGGCGACTCTGCGACGCAGATGATTTTCCCACGCGCTTCTTCAATGCCGTGGGGCGAAAGGCCATCCACATAGCGACGAAGCTGGCGACAATGAGGACAAAAGGTATCATCGATTCCCAGGGAATCAGAAACCGGACGTAGGGTAAATAGATTTTACGGTCGATCTCATTGAGAGCCTGGGCGATGAGGGCGAGTCCAACCCAGCACACTCGCCGCTGTAGTTCTATAAGTGGATAGTTATCCGGGGAAACGTCTTCTGTGAAGAAGTGAGGCATCAACCGGCTAAATAGTGTGTTGTGACGCAGTGGCTCCGCCGATTGAGCGTATGGCATCGTGACAGTTTGCTTCTCCGTATCTTGGTGCATATCTCCTACCTTTAGTCAAAAATCCCCCTGAAGAGCCAGTAATACCTCTCCCCCTTATAAGATGAGGCATGCGAGGCCTGAGATTTAGAACGAAGAGTAATCTAGCTTCGTCACAAAACCCTCGCTAAAAGTAGTGGGCAGGGGCCAGAGCTGGTGCGATGAAACCAGCCCCGAAGCAGGCCCCTACGAAAAGCAGCATTTCAGAGGGGCAGGCGGAAGTAGAGTTCGCGGTGCTGTAGCTCGAATCCGAGCGTTTCATAAAGGCGGATGGCGGGAAGGTTCTGCTCCCAGACGTGCAGGTCAATAGCGGCCAGGTGGAGTTCTGTCTGAGCATAGGTGATGATGTGCTGCATCAATTGACGCGCCAACCCCATTTTGCGGTAAGTAGGGGAGATGATGACGCGCTTGACGTAGCCTATACCGGGTAGAATGTCAGCTAGGGGGATCATCAGCTCGGCCTTGCCAGCGACGTGTTCTCCTACCTGAGCGAGGAAGATGAGCGTATTTTCGTGGGTGGTTGGGTCGACCGAGCCGAAGTATTTCTCCATATCGCGCGGGATGTTGCGCAGCGGAGAAGTACTCATCTGGTCGAGTTGATTGATGATCTCTATATCATCGGGAGTGGCAAGACGGATGACCGACGGCGCTGTCGATGGTTCATCAAGCATACACTTCTCACCCCCGAATTACGGTTGTTTTTTACGCGGCAACAGCAGAATAGAGACGAGGGCGTAGCCGGAGCAGCCCAACAGCAGCAGCGAAAAGACGATGCTTTCCCCTACGTTTTCGGGGTCGGGATGAAGCAGTTGAGCCATTCCCCACCAGAGAAAGACGGCAAAGACCATAAATAAGAGAATGGTGCTTAATAGTTTCTTGTTCAAGCGTTACTTGGTTCCTTTC
>VBHV01000614.1 GCA_005881995.1 Chloroflexota bacterium
AAGTACCTGCAAATCGTAAGGACGACCTAAACGCGTATACTCCTCCGGCGTCAGGTCTGTATTGGTCGCGCCCATGCACGAGAAAAAGATGCCACTAGCTCCAGACTCGATTGCCGCGTTTACCAATACACCCTCATTAGCCGCCAGTGTGCTCAACCCCTGCTCGAACGCCTCTGGATTTTCGCGTGCATGCGCGATGGCCGCTGCTTTGCCGGTGAAGCGAAACGTCATGGTGAGCGGGCTGAATAATGTTAGAATGAGCGGAAAGTCGCTGCCCAGTTCTGAACGCAGTTTGCGAATACAGATCAATTGCTCCCGGAAGCCGAGTGTATCCAGCCCCAGGCGAGGCAATGAACTCCACTGGGCAGCCTGTGTGACAGCTGGCTCTGGCGCAGGGTAGAGCAAGTCAGGCATGATTTTGACGATATCCAGGTCAAATTTTGTGCGGAAGAACTCCATCGTCAGTTCCGCCATCCTCTCGCCCGACCCCTCCGGTTTGAAGTGGTGCCAGAAACAAAACGGCACACGGTCAACAGCCTCTCCCTTGAGCGCAGCCCGCACGCGCTCACCCGGCGTCATAGCAGCAGTCGTCATAAAGCTTTCCCCTCGTACTCTTTCGTTATTCGTTTTCTTTACGTGAAATGGGAGCCAGTCCCTGGGCATAGCGCATCTTATCACGCTCTGAACGCGCCTCCGCTTGCTCGGTCACTATTCTATCGAGCCAGCGAGCCAAAATTGTACCAAGCACTGCTCCGCCTGTCAGCGCAATCATTTTTACAACTGATGAAGCAATGTTGTTCATGAGAGATCCTTTCTGTAGGGTTTTCCAGACATCTACAAATAACACGAATCGACATGACAATTGGATATCTCAGCAGTAGTATACGTTACAAGAGGAATAAGTGGAAGGTAAGATTCCTTCCCACTCAATGGAAAAGCGTTCCACACCTTTACACCAGGGGGTATACTTATCTGTATCGTGAAAATCACAATGTAGACAGAAGAACCACTCACCGTGTAAAACCCTCGACGACACACGAGTTTTTGATACGATATTCGTCACAACCCGACACTAACGGCGATCGTTAGGCAACTATTTGCACACGGAGGAATTATATTTTATGGACGGATTGCAACGCCGCATCCAGATTGCGCGTGATGAAATACCTGCCGACCTCGTATTGCGCAATGCTCAACTTCTAAACGTATGCAGCGGCGAAACGTATCCCGCCGATATCGCTATCGCCGACGGACTGGTGGTCGGCGTCAGCACACCTGGTGGATATCATGGACGCCAGGAGCGTGACCTACAAGGCCGCTGGCTTGCCCCTGGACTCATGGACGGGCATATGCACATTGAAAGCACCATGCTTGTGCTTTCAGAATTCGCGCGTATCGTTATCCCGCGCGGTGTCACCACTGTGATGCTCGATCCCCATGAATTTGCCAACGTCATGGGTGTACAGGGTATCCGTTATGTCCTCGAATCTGGACGCGGTCTCCCACTTAACGCCTATGTTATGCTCTCATCCTGCGTTCCCGCGTCACCATACGAAAGCCCCTATCGCGTCCTCATGGCCGATGACCTGCTGCCGCTCCTGCAAGACAAGCGTGTGCTGGGCCTTGCCGAAATGATGAACATGCCCGGCGTCCTGCATGGAGATGTACAGGTACTCGCCAAAATTGTGGCCACGCAGCAGAGCGGGCTGGTCGTGGATGGTCACGCCCCTGGGCTTTCCGGGCACGACCTCTGCGCCTATGCCACTGCCGGTGTCATGTCCGACCATGAATGTACCTCTCTCGAAGAGGCTCGCCAGCGCATTCGCCTGGGCATGTGGCTCATGATCCGTGAAGGCTCAGCTGCGCGTAACCTGGACGCTTTGCTGCCGCTCGTCAAAGAACTGCATCCGCCGCGCGTCTTCTTCGTCACCGACGATCGCGACCCGCAGGATTTGACCACGCGTGGACACATCGACTCAATGGTGCGCCGCGCCATCGAACTTGGCCTGGACCCCATTGAGGCCATCCGGCTCGCCACGTACAATACCGCGCAATATTTCCGCCTCTACAATCGCGGAGCCATCGCTCCAAACTTCGTGGCTGATCTCGTCGTACTGGATGATCTCAACACCTTCCAGGTAGAGTCGGTCTACAAAGATGGTAAGCTCGTTGCCCAAAATGGCGAGCTCCTGGTTGATGTCCCCTCCTTCGCCTTTACCGGGGTCACCGGCACTGTGCATATTGGTGATATCCAGGTACGCCATTTGCGCATGCCAGGCAAACCAGGAATGGTGGAAGTTGTCGGTATCGAACCTGGGCAGATCACCACCCGGCACCTGCGGGAAGAAGCTCCTCTTAAAGACGGCGCGATTGTCGCCGATCCCGCACGTGATCTGCTCAAACTCGTAGTCATCGAACGCCATCATGCCAGTGGCAGCGTTGGACTGGGACTTGTGAAGGGTTTTGGCCTGCGCAAAGGAGCTATTGCCTCTAGCGTTGCCCATGATGCCCACAACCTGGTTATCGCCGGTGTGAGCGATAGCGATATCCTCATGGCGGCCTATACGCTGCAAGAGATGGGTGGCGGCTTTGCCTGCGTTGTGGATGGCGAAGTGCGTGCCAGCGTCCCCTTGCCCCTGGGCGGCCTGGTCTCGCCTTTGCCTGCCGCTGAACTGGTGCAGCAACTGCATAAGCTGGATGCCGGCGCCGCCGAACTGGGTTGTACATTAGAGCATCCATGCATGACGCTCAGTTTCCTTTCACTCTCGGTGATTCCATCCTTGAAGCTAACCAACCAGGGATTGATCGATGTTGAAACGTTCTCGCTGGTACCATTGCAAAGGTAAAGATAATGTTGCTCAATTTGCTTGAATATCATTGGGTAGAGGATATCGATGAAGCGCTGCTCTTGATAGCGCGCACCGATACGAAAACCGTCCCACTGGCCGGTGGAACTTACCTGCTTGGCCTGGATGATCAAAGTATCCAGGGGGTTGTCGATCTGCGCGACCTTGAACTGGCCTACATTCATGAAGATGCCAAAGGCGTACATATTGGCGCTACGACCACCCTGCAAATGATGGTCGATTCCCCTGTTCTGAAGGACCTGGTAACGGGCCTGCTTTCGCGCGCGGCACAGGCCTCTTCATTCTCGCGTTTGATCCGCAACAGCGCCACACTGGGAGGCACGTTAGCTACCGGCGTGGCGACACAGGCCGACTTGCTTACAGCCCTGGCTGTGCTGGATGCCGAAGTACTGGTGCGTTCAGGCTCAAAGTCGCAGGTTGACTTGAGCGGCGGCTCGCTTGATCGCCCTGGTTTCGCCCTGGCCGGTGTCACCTACAAAGGGAAGCAGGAGCGGCGCATCCCGTGTAACGCTTTGAGCCTTGAACACCGCCCTAACGAACTCAGTATCGAGTCGCACCCCCACCGATATCGCTCTGTTGAATGCCGCCGCGCTGGTAGAGGTTACAGATGGCGTCTATACACAGGTACGCCTGGCGCTGGGGGGCGTCAATATGGAACCAATGCGTTTGCATGGTGTTGAAAAGCAGCTCGAAGGGCAGCACGCCATGAATCCGGAAAATACCACCATCAATGCGCAACTACTGGTGTCAGCGTTACAGGCAGGCATGGCAAACTTCCAGCCGCCGTCAGATTTTCGTGCCAGCAGCAGCTACCGGCGCATAAGCGGCATGAACCTGGCATTTCGCGCGCTGGAGGAGGCCACCAATATTTCGCGCTGGCGCAATATGGTTTCGTCGAAGGAGAGGCAATAGCTATGGAACTCGAACTGCGTATCAACGGCGTCATTAAAAGCCTGGACGTTGCCGCCAACGAATCCCTCTTGACATCGCTGCGGCAGGCAGGATATTACAGCGTCAAGCACGGCTGTGAAACAGGTGAGTGCGGCGCCTGCACCGTACTCATCGATGGTGTTCCTCGCCCAGGCTGCGTCACATTTACCGCCCAGGTCGGCGGCTGCACCCTCACCACCGTCGAGAGCCTGGGTAACGCGCGCAAACTCCACCCATTACAGGAAGCCTTTATCGATACGGGCGCGATCCAATGCGGCTTCTGCACCCCCGGCATGGTGCTCTCTGCCTATGCCCTGCTCAAAGGCAATTCCAGTCCAACCGAAGAAGAAGTGCGCGATGCCATTTCAGGCAACCTTTGTCGCTGCACCGGCTATGTCAAGCCGGTCCAGGCTGTCCTGCGGGCAGCGGCGGTAATGCGTGGCGAAACCGTTGCCCCCATCAGCCTTCCCAGCTCGAACACGCCGAACATGGCGCTGCCAACCCGGACGAGGGCGGCTCATCCAGTAGAGGCGCAGGCTACGATACCTCTCCACAATCCGAAGACTCCCCTGCTGGCGGCGTTGCCACCCTGACCGGTACTCGCGTCTCCACCGACCTGAGCGTCGTTGGCAAAGCCGAACGCAAAGTGGATGCCGTCAAGCTGGTCACAGGCAAACCCGCCTTCGTGGACGATATCGAACTGCGCGACATGCTTTATGGCCGCCTGCTTACCAGCCCGCATGCTCATGCCGTAATTCGCGACATCGACGCCTCTGAAGCGCGCGCATTGCCGGGCGTACATGCAGTCTTGACCTACAAAGATGTGCCGCGCATCCCCTACACCACCGCCGGGCAGTCCTGGCCGGAACCAGGGCCGCATGACCAGTACAGCCTGGATTACATCGTGCGCTTCGTGGGAGACCGCGTTGCCGCCGTCGCCGCTGAAACCGCCGAGATAGCGGAACAGGCGCTGCGGCTCATCAAAGTCGATTACGAAGTCCTGCCAGCCCTCCTGGACCCGCGCAAGGCTATGAATCCTGATGCGCCACGTATTCACCCCGAATCGGAGTCGTATCGCATTCACGATGCCTCGCGCAACATTGCCGCGCACCTGCACGCGGAGATAGGGGACGTAGAACGGGGTTTTGCCGAGTCAGACCTGGTTGTCGAGGGTGAATACATCGTTCCACAGGTACAGCAGACCCCCATCGAAAACCACATCGTCATCACCTACTGGGATGAGGATGACCGCCTGGTTGTGCGCACCAGCACACAGGTACCCTACCATGTGCGCCGCATCATAGCCCCGGTAATCGGCCTGCCCCCGCGCCGTATTCGCGTGGTGAAACCGCGCATCGGCGGCGGCTTCGGCGTCAAACAGGAGGTCTTGCTGGAAGACATCTGCGCTCTACTGACCATCGCCACTGATCGCCCTGTGAAAATCGAGTTTTCCCGCGCCGAAGAGTTCCGCAGCAGCCGCTCGCGCCATCCGCAGATCCTTCGTATGAAGACGGGTGTCATGCGTGATGGTACGATGGTAGCCAATCAGATGGTGTTGCTTGCCAATACCGGCGCGTATGGTACTCACTCGATGACGGTACAGAGCAACACCGGCTCCAAAACGCTTCCCATGTACCCCTGTCCTAACATCCGCTTCGAAGCTGAAGTCGTCTATACCAACCTGCCGCCCCCTGGAGCATTTCGCGGCTATGGCGTCCCCCAGGGCTTCTTCGCCCTTGAGAGCCACATAGATGAGATCGCGAAGCAGTTGGGCATGGACGCCCTTGAATTCCGCAGGAAAAACTGGATTAAAGAGGGCGAGGAGAATCCCCTGGCAAAGGCCCTGGGTGAGGGCAAAGAGGGCTACGAGCAGATCATCCAGAGCTGTGGTTTGCCCCAGTGTTTGCAAATCGTTGAAGAAAAGCTCGACTGGAAAGCGAAGCGCGGCAAAGGCGGCACCGGCCGGTACCGTCGCGGCGTTGGCGTTTCGCTGGCAATGCATGGCACCGCCATTGCCGGTCTCGACATGGGCGGCGCAAGCATCAAGCTCAACGACGATGGTTCATTCAACGTGCTGGTAGGTGCAACCGATATCGGCACCGGCTCTGACACCGTCATCGCACAGATCGCTGCCGAGGTGCTGGGAGTGCGCGTCGAAGACATCATCATGCACTCGTCCGACACCGACTTCACGCCCTTTGACACGGGAGCCTACGCCTCATCGACCACTTACATCAGCGGTGGCGCGACCAAAAAAGCCGCCGAGCAGGTGCGTGCGCAAATGCTCGAAGTAGCTGGTCGCATGCTCAAAGCCAATCCCGAAACGCTCACTATCAAAGACCGCATCATCACCGCACCCAACGGCAACACCGTCACCGTCTCCCAGGTTGCTCTGCACTCCCTGCACGTCGAAAACCAGCAGCAGATCATGTCCACCGCCTCGTGGATGAGCTACGAATCGCCCCCACCTTTCGCCGCACAGGGAGCCGAGATCGAAGTAGACACCGAAACCGGCGTAGTGCGCGTTCTGAAAGCCATTTCAGCCGTTGATGCAGGGCGCGTTATCAACCCCATCACGGCAGAAGGCCAGATCGAGGGTGGTGCAACCCAGGCTCTCGGCTACGGGGTGTGCGAAGAGATGCTCTACGACCAGCATGGTGCCTTACTCACTACCAACCTGAGCGACTACCGCATCTACAGCGCGCCCGATATGCCACAGATGGAGACCTACATCGTAGAAACCAGCGATCCCTATGGTCCTTTCGGGGCAAAAGCTATCGCCGAAATACCCATAGATGGTATGGCCCCTGCCGTCGCAAACGCCGTTGCCGACGCGCTCGGTATCCGCATCCGCCAGATTCCATTGACGCCTGAACGGGTCTTGCGGGCTATTCGCATGCAAACGCAGCCTGCGAGGTAGTAATGAAAGGAAGAAGGCAGTGGAACTTGTTAACGTTTTCGACTACGAAAAATTAGCCCAGGCTCGTATGGCACCTCCATTCTGGGACTACTACCAGGGTGGCAGCGATGACGAGGTGACAATACGAGCCTGCCGCACCGCGTTTGAACGCATCAAACTGCGCCCGCGGGTGCTGGTCGATGTCGGCCCGGATGCGCTCGATATGCGTACCTCTGTACTGGGCACACCCATCAGCATGCCCTTGTTGATCGCACCCATGGCTCTCCATTGTATGGCCCACCCTGAAGGTGAATGTGCCACCGCCCAAGCGGCAGGCAAAGCCGGTACAGTGATGATCGCCAGTACAGTAGCAACCCGTACTATTGAAGAAATCGCACAAGCCGCATACGGCCCTCTCTGGTTCCAACTTTACACCTATCCCAGCCTGAAGGTCGCAGAAAGCCTGGTACGCCGTGCGGAAGCAGCAGGATATCGTGCTATCGTCCTGACAGTAGACCTACCCGTCCTCGGCAATCGCGAGAAAGACAGGCGTCATAACATCACCATCCCGCCAGCGCCCTATCAAGAGGCAAATTTTGCCGGCGTAGAGAAGGTGGGCCAGAAATGGGTTCCACTCACCTGGGACTCGCTTGCCTGGCTGCGCTCGATCACTTCGTTGCCGATCATACTCAAGGGTATACTGACGGCAGAGGATGCGCAGTTGGCCGTTGAGCATGAAGTAGATGGTATTGTCGTCACAAATCATGGTGGTCGCCAACTCGACACAGCCATTCCCAGCATCGAGGCCCTGCCAGAAATCGTCGAAGCCGTTGCGGGTCGCTGCGAAATCTATCTCGATGGCGGCATTCGCCGTGGCACCGATATCTTGAAAGCCCTGGCGTTGGGAGCGCGAGCCGTGCTGATTGGCCGCCCTGTCCTCTGGGGACTGGCCGTCAATGGCGCGGAAGGCGTCTACCACGTGCTTGAGTTGCTGCGCAACGAATTAGAGCTAGCAATGGCGCTCTCCGGTCGCCCCACACTGGCGAGCATTGATCGTAGTTTGGTCAGAATGTAAGCGAACCAGGCCCTATACGGGATGGTTCGGGCTGATTCGCGCTAGGGACGACCTTTGCGGTCGTCCCAGGTTTAAGCTTAACAGGAGGTATCGTTATGGTTGATTGGAATCGTCGCGCTCACATTGCCGAAAGTATCCTTGACACGGCTGGCATGACCCCTATGGTACGCCTGCGACGCGTCGTGGGTGATGTCAAACCCGCCATCGTCGCCAAAATCGAATATTTCAATCCCAGCGGCAGCGTCAAAGATCGCATATTACACTTCCTCGTCTCGGAGGCAGAACGGCGAGGCGACCTGCGCCCCGGCATGACTATTATCGAAGGCACCACCGGCAATACTGGCATCGCCACCTCCTGTGTCGCGGCTGCCAAAGGCTACCCCGTCGTTATCGTCATGCCCGACGGCATGAGTGAGGAGCGCAAGAAGACCATTCGCGCCTACGGAGCCGAACTCGTACTCACCCCAGGCGCAGAAAGCGATGTAGACCTGGTAATCGACAAGGTCAAAGAAATCAAGGCCTCCTCTCCAGGCAAGTACTGGGAAGTTGGCCAGTTCGTCAATGTCGATAACATCGAGGCGCACTATCGTACCACCGGCCCCGAAATCTGGGAGCAGACCGAAGGTAAAATTGGCGCGCTCGTCCTCTCCCAGGGAACTGGAGGCACCGTTACCGGCGCGTCCAGGTACCTCAAAGAGCATAATCCCAACATCAAAGTATTCGCCGTTGAGCCTGCCGAATGCGATATCCTTTCAGGTGGTTCATGGGGTCCGCACAAGATCGAAGGCATCGGCGACGGCTTCATCCCTGAGGTGCTGCATGTCGAATCCCTCGACGGCATTGTCACCACCACCTCCGACGAATCTATCGAGATGGCTCGCCGCCTGGCGCGTGAGGAAGGCATCTTTTGTGGTATCTCATCAGGCTGCAATGTTGCCGCCGCCATCAAAGTCGCGCAGCGCTATCCTGATATTGGCATGATCGTCACCGTCCTTTCCGACAACGGCCTGCGCTACTTCTCCACCGAACTTTGCGGCGTCGTCACCGACCTGGAAGTGCCAGACCGCGAACACCCCATAAGCGATGAAGACAAGGCCAAACTCGCAAAGGTCAAACTTGAGGTGATTCATTGATGCCCGTCGGCCACATCCAAAACCTACAATGCGTCCTGTGCGGAATAACCTATGATCCCGTACAGGTCACCTATGCCTGCCCTGCCTGTGGCCCACTGGGTGTCCTCGAAGTCCACTACGACTATGGCCAGGTAGCCCAACGCTTCAACCACGCTCAACTCGCAGAAAACCGCGATCCGACCATGTGGCGTTACCGCGCCCTCCTACCTGTTTCCTATAGTCAGAAGACTATGCTACCTCTGGCGATAGGTGGCACACCATTGTATCCAGTTGAGCGCCTACGAACACACCTGGGCATGAGCGATCTCTGGCTCAAGGATGATACTCGCAATCCCAGCGCCTCGCTGAAAGATAGGGCCAGTATCATTGCTATTGTGCGCGCCGAGGGCAAGACTGTAGCCTGTGCCTCCACAGGCAATGCCGCATCATCATTGGCGGTGCAGGCAGCGTCCATCGGTTTGCCCTGCTATATCTTCGTTCCCCACAATGCGCCCCGTGCCAAGATTGTGCAATTGCTCGTGTGCGGCGCGACCGTTTTTGCCGTGCAAGGCAGTTACGACGATGCCTTCGATCTTTGCATCGAGGCATGCAACGCCTTTGGCTGGTACAATCGCAACACTGGCTACAATCCCTACCTTGTCGAAGGCAAGAAAACCGTTGGATTGGAAATCGCCGAACAGCTAAACTGGCAGGTTCCCGACAGCATTCTCGTCCCAACAGGCGACGGCTGTATCATCAGCGGAGTTTACCGGGGCTTTGAAGACCTCTATCATCTAGGTATGATCGAGCGCATCCCGCGCCTGGTGGCAGTACAGGCCGAAGGCTCACCCGCCATTGTGCGTGCGCTTGAAGGCGATGGCATTGTGCGCCCCTATCCGGCCCAAACCATCGCCGACGGCATCTCCGTAGGTCTCCCCCGTAACGGCGCGATGGCGGTGAAATATATCCGTGCCAGCAACGGCTTCGGCATCACCGTCTCCGATGAGCAGATTCTCGCAGCAGAAAAAGAGCTGGCAAGACTAACTGGCGTCTTCGCCGAACCATCCGGAGCAGCCTCCTACGCTGGTCTGCTACGCCTCCTCGACGAAGAGAAAATCGCACGAGATGAACGAGTTGTATTACTCGTCACGGGTAGCGGCCTGAAAAGTATAGAAGCGGTAGTTGGAACTGCTGGAAGCGTTGTGTCAATTGCGAAGGGAGCTGAAGGGATGACAATGGTTGAGCGAGTAGTTCAATCACTTGGATAAAGATAAATATACCAGGTAAGGGGAACATAATGTCCCAGGTAGAAAACCATTACGATAGTGGCCCAGAGCTAGAATGGGAGCGCTTAGAGCGACATCGTACCGAATTCGCTCTAACCACGCTGACTCTACATGAATACTTGCCTCCACCTCCCACGTATATTCTGGATATTGGCGGAGGACCAGGCCGATATTCCATTGCTCTGACACAGCAAGGCTACACCGTCACACTGCTGGACCTCTCCAGGGGCAATTTAACATTTGCGCGATCCAAAGCACAGGAAGCAGGTGTACAGCTAGCCGGATATATACACGGCAACGCGCTCAGCCTTTCACAATTCGCAGAAGAGAGCTACGACGCTGTACTCTTGCTGGGGCCGTTGTATCACCTGCTGGAAGTTGAGGAACGAGAAAAGGCAATAAAGGAGGCTGCCAGGGTACTCAAGACAGGTGGATGTATCTTTGCGGCTTTCATTACTCGCTCTGCCCCTCTACGCTTTTGGGCCAAGAACGAACCTACCGCAATCATCAAGTACTCAGGACTTTTCGAAGAGTATCTTACCAAGGGAACCTATAGGGCAATATCAGGCTCAGATGCAGGCTTCACAGATGCCTATTTCGCTCACCATACCGAAATTAAGCCGCTCATGGAGCGATGCGGTCTGCAAACACTCGACCTCGTCGCTTGCGAAGGCATTATCAGCATGATCGACAACAAGCTAAACGAGTTAACAGGTGAAGCCTGGGAGGCATGGGTAAACTTGAATTATTCATGGTCAAAAGACCCGGCGGTCCATGGCACAACAGAACATTTACTGTACGTGGGAAGAAAACCGTAGGGACGCGATTTATCGCATCTAGTTCATCTAACGAAACGTGAAAGGAGCCGCATTCGTGCCAGACATCCTCATCGGCAACGGGACGATCATCACACTCGGCGCAAACTCCCAGCTTATCGAGCAGGGAGCTGTCCTGGTGCGTGGTGATCGCATTGCCGCCATCGACAGCGATACCGCGCTGCGCCAGCGATACCCAGACGCGGAATACTTCGATGCCAACGAAGGCCTCATCATGCCAGGATTTCTCTGCACTCATACTCATTTCTATGGCGCATTTGCGCGCGGTATGGCTATTCCGGGCGAGCCGCCGCGCAACTTCCCCGAAATCCTTGAGCGCCTCTGGTGGCGACTGGATAAACTCCTGACCCTTGAAGATACGCGTGCCAGCGCCGAAATCTTTATGGCCGATGCTATCCGTCACGGCGTGACCTGCGTCATCGATCACCATGCCAGTCCCAACGCCATCGAGGGCAGCCTGGACGTAATCGCCAGTGCCGTCGGGGAAGCGGGCATTCGCGCCTGCCTGGCCTACGAGGTTTCTGATCGTGATGGCCTCCGTGTAATTGCCGACGGCATGCGCGAAAACGAGCGTTTCATCCGCTCGCTACTTTTCCACTCTTGAACGTTGCGCCGCCGGAGCTGCTGCACTGGGCGTTGGCTTTCATATCCATGTCGCCGAAGATGTCACCGATGAAAGCGACAGCGTCACTCGTTATCAAAAGCGGGTCGTAGAACGCCTGGAGGCCGCCCGCATCCTGGGGCCGCGCAGCATCGCCGCCCACTGCGTGCATGTCAATAGCGGTGAAATTGGACGCCTGGCGGAGACCCATACCAACAGCGTCCACAACCCGCGCTCAAATATGAACAACGCCGTTGGACGCGCACCCATCGAGGAGATGTTAGAGGCAGGTGTAAACGTAGGATTGGGCAACGACGGCTTCAGTATGAACATGATGCAGGAAATGAAAGCCGCCTACCTCTTGC
>VBHV01000023.1 GCA_005881995.1 Chloroflexota bacterium
GATGTTGCTCATATGGTTCTTAACAGTTCCCTCAGTGACATAGAGTCGTTCGGCGATCTGGCGATTAGAGGCGCCTTTAGCAACGAGCACCAGGATCTCACGTTCGCGTTCAGTCAGCTCCTCAACATGCACCGCATCATCGATATACCTCGTAGGTAGAGAAGAAGAGGGCGTATAACTTGTAGAAGAACCAGGTGACCTTACAGAAGCTGAGGGCGCAAGTGCAGAAAAGACTTTACTCGCGATATCAGGCTGTAAAAGCACCTCTCCACGTGCGGCAGTGCGCACTGTCATCGCAAGCTGCTCAGCAGTAATATCCTTGAGCGAATAACCCAGCGCCCCCGCGCGCAACCCTGCATGGATAAGCTCCGTATCATCAAATGTCGTGAGGATAACA
Source organism: Chloroflexota bacterium (assembly GCA_005881995.1). The sequence goes on from VBHV01000023.1 coordinate 398, forward strand.
ATGTGCGAGCCAGGCCAACGTGCTTTCACCACGCTCGTCGCAGCGATGCCATCCATACGCGGCATACGAATGTCCATGAGAACGACATTCGGGGGTGTCCCCACTTGATGCAGATGTTCAACCGCAGCAATAGCAGCCTCTCCATCACCGGCAGTCCCCACGACCTCAAAATCGGGTTCTAACTCGAGCAGCTTGCGGAACCCCTCGCGGACAAGGGTCTGGTCATCTACGATCAAAACACGGATACGCTGTGGCATATTTACTCTCACTTATATCACCACTAAACAAAAAGTAGGATAGAACCATACAGACCTATTTTTTCCATCTTGCCGTCTTATTGTATCCCCAAACGCCTCTCTTTTGTACACCGTGTGGGACCTCTGCTGAAGGGTCTGTGAAAGATTGCCTGGAAGACGATTTGACTTCCAGGCAATCTTTCACAGACCCTGGTTGCGTTTTTGATAAATATTGTATTCTTGTAAAAAATAGTGTATACTTAAAGAGTCCACTACTTCTTCTCGTGAACCAGGACCCTCGTATGAAACGGCGCTCAAAGCACATCCTCATTATGAGAGCGTTGTGGCTCAAACGTCTTTGCATTCACATCTCTCCACATGGGAGCGTGAGTTCCAGGATGGTCTTTTTCCTCGCTTCTTGCAGGAAAATGGGCAAGTGTTTCTGACATCGAGAGCAAGAAGTGTTTCTGGAGTACTATAGCAAAGGATATCATTATGCCACCGTTCATACTCCTGATCCTCGTCCTCGTAATCTTCGCCTGCGCTTTTGGCTTCATGATCTATCGTGATGTAGAGAGGCGAGCGAGGGAAAAGAAACGGAACCAATATAATGATAGGCTCTGACGAACGATAATGCTTGTAAGAGCCTGGCGCAATAGGGAGAAACAGTTCTAACTGAATGTTCCTGTAGCTATCTGTATATAAAAGAAACGACAAACAAGAAGGTGAACCTTATGGCAAATCAAAAGGAACTCGATATTCTTTCATCTGGAAAAGCCCTTTGGAATAAGTGGAGACGAGATTATGCCGATGTACAGGCTTTAGAGCCGGACCTGCACTTAGCTGATCTGCACAGTATTGACCTGCGCGGCGTCGATCTTCGCGGTGCTGATCTTACCGAGGCCAATCTAGAAGGAGCAGACCTGCGGGAGGCAGACCTGCGCGATGCAGACCTGCGCAACGCTAATCTGAGGAGTGCCAATCTGAGCGATGCCAATCTACTGAGAGCACACCTACGCTGGGCAGACTTACGTGGTGCCACCCTCAACCGCACGAATCTGAAGGAAGCCGATCTCAGCAAAACTGATCTACGTGGAGCAGACCTGGATGGGGCAGACCTGACCAGGGCCGATTTACGTGAATCTGCGCGTACCGAGACAAGCGACTTGACCCCCCTTCGGGCAACGTTGGAGGAGGTATCACAATGATGGAAGACCGCTACTATGTTCAACGCCTCACTGAGCAGATATTTTTGGTGCGGGAGCGTATATCTGCTGACAAAGAGCCAGGACCCGATGACCGCATTGTCCGATCGTTCGACATCCGCCATGATGCATACATGTATGCCGACGGTATGAACGATGCACAAAGGAAGCTCGATGAACAGCACGGTCGCAGTGCGCAGAACGCTATCTGAGAAAGGCAGGCAGAACCATGGAGACGAACATAGACGGAACGTACTTTCAGGAAGGGGATCGCGTGCGTGTTAAGCGCACGCGAGAACAAGGGATTATCAATGCCGCCGACGGCGGTGTCGTGTATGTGCTCATGGATGAAACCAACGAGACCCGGCTCTTTTCAGCGTATATTGACGAGGATGCCTACATCGAACTCATGGCCCCACAAGGAGCTAATCCACAAAGGAAGGACTCGAGGCGATAAGCATCTATCCTTTACGAAATTCGTCAGGTATAGGGACCTCTTCCCAGGCGCCTCCAGCCTTTTTCCATCCATCGAAGCCCATTTCCAGGTGAGCTACATTCGTGTACCCCATCTTCTGCAACACATCCGCCGCCAGGGAGGAACGCAGCCCACCCGCGCAGTATACAATCGTGCGTTTCTTCGCTCCGGGAATCGTGCCATCGCGCCAGCGTTCGCGCACGTCGCGTATATCAACGACGACAGCCTCACCCGACTCGAGTTCGCGCTGCATCTCTTCCTTCGATAGCCCTGTAATGCGCGTGCGCGCATCCGCTATCATGTCATTGACCGACATTGAGTCCATAGTAGTTCCTTTCTTGTATCAGGGTTGTGATAGTTTGCCAGGAATGCTATTTGACGTGGCCTCCTGCGCCGGCCCCCTGCCCAGCCCCAGTGCGACCCTCGCGGTCGCCCTGGGGCTGGGCTCTCCAGGAAGGGGCACACGCGCTGTCACACGATATCCGCCTTGCTCAGCGGGGTCGTACAGAACATGTCCCCCCAGCAATGCCATGCGTTCACGCAGACCGACCAGCCCGAAGCCACCTGACCGCTCCTCATCAGCATTGGCAACTCCCTTGCCATTATCAAGTATCACCAGCTCTAACGCCTCATCCTCGTAGCGCAGGCGTACCAGGACTTTGCTCGCCTGTGCATGCTTGCGGACGTTGGTCAACGCCTCTTGCACCGCTCGATAGAACGCTACCTGAATATCCGGCGAGAGTGGGGGTAACTCTGTCTCAAGATCAAGCGTCAGGGTCGTTGCCGCCGCGCTACGCTCAAACTCATGCCCCAATTCCATGATCGCCTCTGAGAGGCTCAACTGTGTCATGCTGGTTGGACGCAGGGCTGCAAGCGCGTTGCGCACCTCCTGCATCGATTGCGCAGCCACACGACGCGCCTCGGCAATCTCGACGGCAGTACGGGCCGGATCGCGTGCTTGCAACTTGCTAATCGTCTCAAGCTGAATATTCAAAATCGACAGGTAATGGCCCAGCGTATCGTGTATCTCGCGTGCCAGCCGCGTACGCTCGCGCACAATCGTCAGTTCCTCCACATCATTGGCATACTCCTGCAGTTGCCTGTGCGCCTGCTCTAACTCTGCATTCGATTGCTCTAGCTGGCGCAGGAGCCGTTCAGCCCGTTCTTTTTGATCCTGCAGGACGCGCACGACCAATGAGAAGATGGCAACGAAGGCAAAAGCCGGGAGCAGGGATAGCAACGATGCATAGATCGAAGACCAGTTCCAATTGTTCAACCATGCCAGATTTACCACCGCCGTCAAATAAAGAAAGATGCCCGCGCCAACCGCTATACGCAGTGGAAGGATCGAGAAGAAGATGACGATGGTGACCAGGAAAAGCAGCCAATCCCACTGAAGACCGATGCGGGGCAGCAGTCCCACCACCTCGGTTATGCCCACCAGCAGCACTATCGCCAGCAGAGGCCTCCATTCCATCGGACTCTTCCAGTCCACGCGTAACATCCACCAGAGCAGCGCGCTATAGCAGATCTGTAGTGCGGTAAACACCAGGAAATTGAGCGGCGTCAGGTGAGCTGTACTGAGGATGGTGTACAGGTAGCCAATGATGAGCGTGATGTAGCCCAGTCCAGTCCCGGCGCGGTCAATAATAGCGCCTTCGTGTTCTTCAATTGGTGGCAAGCTGGGCATGTGTGTTCTTCCTTTTGCAATTTCGCAGAGTTGCTCTCTCGCAATTATAGCATAGCTGCACGGAGCCGGGATGTGAGGAAGGTGGGATATG
>VBHV01000024.1:0-309 GCA_005881995.1 Chloroflexota bacterium
GAGGGCATCGTCTTCGAGCATCATATTCGCGAAGGGCGCTTTCAGCGCAGCCTCTCGCTTATCACCGCATTTTCAAGTCTGATGAGCGGGTTGGAAGTTACCTATGAACACTACATTGGCAGCTACAGCCAGCGCATCATGTATACCCCGGTCTTCGTCAGTATTGCCTTATGTATAGCCGGAGTCTGGGGAGTATTCAATCGCTGGGCCGCACGCATACTCCTGCCAGTTGTCTCGCTCATTACCATGATCGATGGCATCGCCGGGTTTATTTTCCACGTGCGTGGGATACATCGCAAGCCCGGTGGA
>VBHV01000024.1:363-2603 GCA_005881995.1 Chloroflexota bacterium
ATGCTGCGCCGCGAAGATGACCCCAGGCATAGCCTGTTGCCGGTCATCCCGCGCCCGCGTTCGGCGTGGCTGAGCTGGCTGCCGCGTAAGATCAGCCGGGAGGGAGTTCTGAGCGAGCAGGATGTGCGAGAAGGCCGTTTTCAGCGCGCCATGGGCGTGGCAACCGCGCTGGCGGCATTCTTCAGCGGCGTGGAATCGCTTTATTCGCATTACAAGAACGAATTTACCTTCCGCATCGAATGGACGCCCATTCTTCTCACGCCCGCCATTATCTTCGCAGGCATTGGAACGGTATGGAGCCGCACCATAGCGCGTACACTGCTCCCGTTGACCTCGGCACTGGCGGTAATCAATGGTATGCTGGGCTTTTTCTATCATGCGCGTGGTATATTGCGGCGTCCTGGAGGTCTCAAACTCCCCTGGTACAACCTGATCTATGGACCGCCGATCTTCGCGCCCTTATTGTATGCCGCGACGGGTTTTCTGGGCCTGCTGGCCAGTCTATTAAGGAGGGCCGACTGATGAAGATTATGAAGAATAAGCATGGAAATACATCTTCCAGGGCGACCGCAAGGGGAGGAAGGTACGCCCGAACCCTGCACGAACGAGGAGCCCAATCGTATAGCGACGAAAATCGTTTGCCGGTTGACCCCAAAACAAGGCAGCCATTACCACCTCGCTCGCAGCCTGGTTACTACGCGGGCTTCTCGACGTTGAGCCAGCATGAATTCTGGGATGAAGCGACACGCAGCGTGGTGCGGGCGCGCGTTGAACAGGTTCCCCCATTCGCTACTTTTCGGCTGAAGAGGTGCGATTGATGCAGGCCATTTGTGATCGCCTGCTGCCGCAGGATGATCGCGACGATGCGCATAAAATTCCAGTGGTGAACTATATCGATGATCGACTGTATAACCGGCGCATCGATGGCTACCGCTTTGAAGACATGCCGGAAGACCACGAGGCGCACCGATTGGGTCTGCAAGCTATCGAGGCCATTGCCCAGCATATGTTTCATTCGTCCTTCATTCAGCTTGAGCCACTAGAGCAAGACCAGGTACTTCAAAGCATACACGACTGCAAGCCGCCCACAGGACACGATATCTGGCAAAAGATGTCGGTCATGCACTACTGGCTGCTGATTATGCAAGACGTGCTGGATGCCTACTACGCCCACCCCTATGCCTGGGATGAGATTGGTTTTGGAGGCCCCGCCTACCCGCGCGGCTATATGCGCCTGGAGGGTGGCAAGCCGGAACCCTGGGAAGTACACGAGCAACGCTACGAGTGGACCGCGCCGCCTTCCTCGCTCTCCGGGGAATACAGCCCGGTCGGTGGAGAAGGCGAACACAAGCAGCAGACCCCCGGCCAGGAAGGGACGCACTGATGGACGCAATTTATCGCGTCCTCGAAAGCCAGGATAGGAAGCACATGAGGTAGAAAGAAGGAGAAAATGCTGTGAACAAGAGCGCGATAAATCAAGCCCCTACGGGAAAATTCAACGGGTCAAAAAACGGCGACCATATGCTCGGGCCAATTCAAAAGATCGATGTTCCCATGCGCCACTTTGGACCAGATGAAGAGGTTGATTTCTGTATTGTGGGGGTTGGCTCTGCTGGTGGAGTGCTGTTACAACGCCTGGCACGCGCCGGGTTTCGCGTTGTGGGTATAGAGGCCGGGCCGTTCTGGAATACCGAACGCGACTGGGTGAGCGACGAGGCCGGATCATCCAAGCTCTACTGGAACGAACTGCGTGTTACGGGCGGTGAAGACCCCATTACACTGGGAGCGAACAATAGCGGGCGCGGCGTAGGAGGCGGCCCCGTGCACTGGGCGGGCTTCACACCGCGCTTTCACCCCTCAGATTTTCGCGTGTACTCGCAGGACGGTGTAGGCGTAGATTGGCCTATCGCCTACGAAGACCTCAAACCCTATTATGAATTGCTTGAGAAAGAAATTCCCGTCGCCGGACCCGCCTATTATCCCTGGGGCGACCCACACGGCTACACCTATGGGCCTCACCCTATGGGCGGCGTAGGCGATGTGCTGATTAAAGGATGTACCAAACTCGGTATCCGTGTCAGCGCGGGTGGTCCTGTAGCCATCACCTCCGGTTCGCACGCGGACCGTCCTCACTGTATCTATCGCGGCTTCTGTATTCAGGGCTGTAAAGTGGGAGCCAAGCAAAGTACCCTGGTCAGCCACGTGCCCGACGCGATTCGTCATGGCGCCGAGATACGTGA
>VBHV01000025.1 GCA_005881995.1 Chloroflexota bacterium
CTCAGCTAATGCTATCGCTCTGCCACTTCGGTAGGGTGGCAATCTCACCTATTTTCAAAACATTCACGTTCCTATTTTGGGTGTTATCGGTGATCAAGACGATAGTGAGTACACAGTTATACGAATCAAAGATGCTGTTGAGTTGTTAAAAACGGAGAACAGCCGAGCAGAGGTGTATCAAGTTGAAAATAGCGATCACGTGTTTAGCGGCAAGGAAGCAGAAGTAATAGCGCTTATTGCTGATTTCATGCAACGTAAAATTCTGGTAGAGCACGGCTACAGCGCTTTTCCCAAAAATTGAGCCATTAAGCTCTTCAGCTAGTGGGAAGATAGCCGCAATGATGAAACCAGCCGAGAGCACAGGATCTGCTCTACAAACGCTTCAAAGGCGAAGCTGTTCACCTCAGCTTATTTCTCGCATCATTCCTCTTTATACAATGGGACCCATTCCCCTCGGCGGTCCTGCACGAGGGCAACGCCGTCCTCATCCCACATAATCATGCGGTTGAGCGTGTAGATCAGCGTGGCACGGGCGCGCGCAACCTTATCATCGACCGCGGTTTCGCTCAGCCCCCAGGCGGCGTAGATGCGCCCGTTGGTGCGGCTGACGGCGCGCTTGTCATGCAGATTGAGGCGTGCGGCGATCTGTTCGTTGGTCATGCCTTGGGCTACCAGCTCGGCCACACGCAGTTCATTCGGCTCTAGCAAGGCGCGCGGCGACTGCTCGTCCAGGTCGCGCACTTCCTGCACGCGGTCTTCGATTTCGGGATCAACCAGGCTGCGCCCGTTGATGGCATCGCGCAGCAATGGGATGAGCATGCTGGGCAGCAGATAGTTGCTCTTGCGCACGTAGGCGTAGTGGGTCAGGATGCCGGAGGCGCGGAATTCGCGGTAGTATTCGTCGTCATCCTGAATTGAATAGAACACGACGGGCATACGCGGGCGTTCCCGGCGTATGGCAACGGCAGCGCCCACACCGCTGAGGGCTTTGCGTCCTGTATGCGCGTCTTGCAATTGTACATCCATCAAGATGACATCTGCATCGAGTTCTAACGCCCGCGCTACCGCTTCCCGCCCGGTTGATGCCTCGCCCAGCACCTGGACGGCTCCCGTCGCCTGCAAGCCCTCGCGTAACGCCCTTCGCAGCGGCCCGTGATCGTCAACCAGTAATAATTTGATTGTTGGCATAGTATTCATTCGCAGTGTCTCTATATAATAGGTCTGCATCCTTCTGTAGTTCTTGGGCAATATTTATCAGTATAGCAGGTTTGAGGAAAAGGTTATAGTTTTCGGGGCATGGATGAATGTGTTTCAGGACAGGACGAGGCGAGCTGACCGGTTGTGAAACCTATGCCGGACTCCACGTGTTATAGTCTTACGAAAGCGCGAAATATCGAAGTGGAAGGCTTGCATGGATTCGAGCAGTGAGCATTTGCCAACCTTACTAGCAAAAGACCTGGATCACGCCTTCGAACGGCTCGTGTTGACCTATCAAGATCAACTCTATGCCTTCGTGTTGCTCAGGACAGGTAATACGCAGGCCGCACAAGAGGTTGTTCTCCATGCATTAGAACGGGCATACTATGCTATAAAGAACTATTCGCCTCAACAGATTCAGGGGCTGAAGCTAGAGCCATGGCTGTATGAGATTACGCGCAACGCATTATATAACTACACCCGAGAGCACCGCACTCGTACTGCCAAACTCCCGTCTATCCCACTCGATCTCTCCGAAGGAAGTTTCCTGCTCGATGTGGAAGACCAGTCTCCTGGACCGGATGAAGAGATCTGCCGGCGTGAAAGCCGATATGAACTTGAAATGCAGGTAATGCGGCTACCAGATCACTATCGAGAAATGTTGCAATTGTATTATTTCAAGGATCTCACGTACCGCGAAATCGCAACACGACTCAGGCAACCAATTGGTACAGTAAAAACCACGGTACATCGGGGTACGCGGCTGCTACGCAAGGCGCTGGAAGCTGATACCGAGAAGATGAGGTGACACCATGGAACAAATGAATCATCATGATGCTGAGCATGATATATTCTCAGATATTGATGGATTGCCGCACCTGGCACCAGTGCACGCGCCGGATACGCTCCTGCCCTCAGTGCTGGCTCGTCTCGAGAGAGCCGGTGCGCACTTCTCCGGTGAACCATCGCTCGAGGCGTACCTGGCCGCACTGAACGATC
>VBHV01000026.1 GCA_005881995.1 Chloroflexota bacterium
CTCTAGAAAGACAGGGAAGGTTCTTGCGCGAGGAAGACTCCGTGAAGCATTTCCCCCGTTAGCGGTGGATATCTCGCTAGCCTCAGGCATCATAACCATCCTCCTTTTCCAAAAAGTGATTGTATCGGTACTTCTCCCAGTGCAATTCACTGTCCCTCCCCGGAGCGACGCGGACACTATTTGTCGGCTGCAGTGTAAGGCTGTAAGAAGCATTGGTCCTTGCATGAGCGGACCTACATGAGCGAAGACAAGATACTTGGACGCCGCTGGACTCCTCCTTCGTGTGTTTGCGAGCAAGAGCCCTGTCAAGAAGCTGTACGCAAGATTCAGCACACCTCCGACGATCAATATTTTGGCCGCTATTTCCATCATTCATCCTCTTTGTCAGCCAGGCCAACCGTGCGAATGGTCAGATCCGCCAAATCCAGGTAATCCAGCCGGAATTCGGGGACCGCATCGCCTGCATGCAGTTGCCTGCCCATGGCCGTGAGCCGCTCAGCACCTGCGAAGGCTTCGCCCATGCGTTCTTTCATGCGCTCGTGCTCCTCGATCTCGTTTCGACTGCGGCCTTTCTGCTCATAAGTCTAGCGTAGAAGGAAGCAAGAACTACGTGGGTGCCTCCTCAGTTCTGAGGAGGCGACTGTGAAGGGATGAGGAGATGCCCAGTGCATGAAAGGAACACTGTGAAGGGCGTCGTGAGCCAAGCTAAACCATGTGAGGTAATCGTCCTTGAAGGATGGAGAAGCCCTACAACAGGTGGTGTTCCAGAGCGTAGCGGGTCGCCGCGGCCCTCGAGGTGACTCCCAGCTTGCTGTAGATCGAGCGGACATGCGAATTGACGGTGACCAGGCCGATGAAGAGCCGCTCGGCGATCTGCGCGCTGGTCAAGCCCTGCGCGAGCAGACGCAGCACCTCCATCTCACGCGCGGTGAGTCCAGCAGGATATTTGGGTCCCTGCGCTGGAGGAGACAATGACGAACCTATCGCGATCGACGTGGACACAGTCGCTTTTCCCTCTTCGGCAAGCACCTGCTCAAATGTCATCGTCCGACCCTCCGCCCAGGTAGCAGCGAAGGCCTGCTCGCCAAGCTGTGCGCGTGTAGCCGCCACCGAATGCTCATACTCGGCACGATAGACGGGTATGATTGCTCTGCTATTGGCATCACGAAAGGCCTCATCTGCACCATAGAGCCGTGCCGCCCAGGCTGGCTCTCCCTGTGCCGCGACCGCTCCCGCCAGCCCCTGCATGAATAAGTCGATGTTCCACTTGGAGTTCCCCTCTATCGCCATCGCCAAGCACTGCTCGTAGAGGGCACATGCTGCCGCATAGTGCCCCTGGCGTGCCTCTACCCGTGCTAAAAGGAAGAGGGAATAGGCAATGTCCTCCCGATTTCCTATCTCTCTATTGATCACTAAACTCTTCTCTACGAGCTCGCGTGCCGTGGCAATGTCGCCCTGGCTGAGAGCTAACTGACCAGAAAGAAAGAAGGAGGTCTCAATACCTTCCCTGTTGCCAACCTCCTGAGAGCGTGCGAGACTTTCCTCCAGCAGAGCGCGTATGGTCGCCGGATCGCCCTCCGTATTAATGAGCGCCACTGCCAACCCTATGAGCGAACGGGCCATACCCTCCTTGTTCCCCACCTGCCTGTGCAATGCCAGGCTTTCCTCAAACAGGGCGCGTCCTTTAGCGTACTCGCCTTGAATCATGGCCAGCCACCCCAGGCCAGAAAGTGACAAGCCAGCGCCCTCCTGGTCGCCCACCTCCCTGAAGAGCATCAGAGCCTCCTCGCTCAGCGAACGAGCTGCCGCAAGATCACCTCTCTTTGTGGCTACCACCGCCAACAGTCGGAGGGAAAGGGCGAGGCCTCGTGTGTCTCCCAGTTCCTGGCAGAGCTCCCGACTCTTCTCAGCGAGCACCTCTGCCCGATCGCTATCGGTTTGCATATTGGCCAGGTTCGCGGCAGTGATGAGCGCCTTGACCTGCACAGCTGCAGGCACCCCTTTGCTTTCCGCCAGCGCCCGCTCCAGAAAGTTCCTCCCCTCACTCCAATGACCATGCACAATCCAGAGCCGCCGCAGCGCTCCACCCAGTCGTAAGGCCATTTCTCTGCGGTGTCCCTCTTTACCTGGTTCCAGCGACCACTGCATAGCAGCTCGCAGATTGTCATGCTCCCGCTCCAACCGCTCCAACCACGCGACTTGGTCTGGACCATCCAATTTGGGCTCCGCTTCCTCCGCTAATACTAGGTAGTAGTCAGCATGAGCCCGACGAGTGATCTCCATCTCTCCGTTGACTGCCAGGCACTCCAACCCATACTCGCGAATGGTCTCGAGCATGATGAGGCGTGGCTCTGCCCCTTCCTGCTCCGTTTGTTGTAACAAGCTCTTGTCGATGAGTGACGCCACTGCTTCCAACACGTGATCCGCTTCATCATCAAGAGCCACACAGACCGCCTCAATCGCCTCTAGGGTGCAGCCACCAACAAAGACCGAGAGTCGCCGGAAGAGCTGCTGCTCCTCTTGGGTGAGCAGCTCATAGCTCCAGGCAAGCGTATTGCGCAAGGTCCGCTGGCGCTCAGGAAGATCGCGTGCCCCTCCTGTCAAGATATGCAGCCGACGATCCAACCTGGCAAGCAGTGCTTGTGGGGCCAGCAGCTTGATGTGGGCTGCTGCCAGTTCGA
>VBHV01000027.1 GCA_005881995.1 Chloroflexota bacterium
GGAGGAAGAAGTTGGTAGGCTAGGGAAAAATGGATAAAGAAGATGAGTACCGACGAGACGGAAAAAGCACAAGCAATCGAGCAAGCAGGAGAAGGTGAAACCAGTGTGGTGCAGGAACGCCTCAACTGGAGACTGGCACAGCGAGATGATACGAGGGTAGCGCACGGGTTATATGCAGGGGAAGCAATAGAGGAAATGCATGAACTCAGCGAGGCAGGACTGCTGGATGAGTTTTTTGCCTTTCTGGAAGAAGTGGGAATGATGCAGGTCTTTGAGGAAGTGGTGTTGCCAGACGTGAAGCGGATGCTGGTACCAACCATTCAATTTGTCCTGCTCTATCTGCTCAAAGTGCTCTGTGGCAGCGAGTCGATGCATGAACTGCCGCGTGTGCTCTTTAGCAATCTCGCGCTGATGGAATTGGTTGGTTTCAATGCTCAACAATGTGAGCAGGGACTGACGAAGCGAGGAGACGCGCAACGCAAAACCAAAAGGAAACAAGGCCCGGTCACGGCCCAATGCCTGGCGGATAACATAAGCAAACTCAACCAAGAGGAGATGGAACGGCTTTTGAACCGAATGGTGCAATTGCTCACCGGATTTGGCTTGCTCTCTGGCCAGATTCTCGCCGCTCTCGATGGCAGTAAATTGCCAACGCCCGAGAGCTATGAGGGATGTGGCAAAATCAAACAAACGCGGAAAGTCAAAGTCAAAGGGCAAAAAGAACCAGTGACGGAAGACTATTACGTGTATGGATGGAAAGTGCTGGTGTTGATCGACGTGCAGACCCGTTTGCCACTGGCCATGAAGCTAGTGCCAATTCAGGACTACGAAGGAAAGTGGCTGGTGCCCCTTCTGGAGCAGGCACAAAGCAATCTAGGAACCCATGCACGCATTACTACCGTCGTGATTGATCGCGGGTATTTAGATGGAGAAGACTTGTTTCGGGTGCATCAGATGGGTCTGATCTTTGTGATCGTTGGGAAAGCGAACATGGCGGTGGTACAAGATGCGCAGGGGTTGGCGAAGGGAGAGCGAGCGAGTGTGCGCGAGCGGGTCGTCCGTCATGGCCATGCTAAAAAAGCCACCCAGGAACGGGTACGCACAGAATTGGTGGGTTTAGAGGCCTTGACGAGTTATGACAGCTATGGAGAGGCGTCCCAGACACACTTGTCCCATCGGCGTGACTATGTGGGTCAAACGATCAATGCCGTCGTGGTGCGCAAGTGGGAGAATCGTGTCCCTAAAACGGGAGGAACCGTCTATTTGACCAATGGCCCCGTCAGCGATCCCTTCGTGGTCTTTGATACCTATGATTGGCGCAGTGTGATCGAAAATGGCATCTTTAAAGAGGGCAAATATCCCTGGCATCTGTTACGTTTCCCCAAACGAAATGAGGCGGGAGTCCTGGTGCATTGCCACTTCACGTTGCTCGTGATGGGATTATGCACGGCCTTTCGTCTCTGGCAAGCTCAACAGGCTTTAACCCCCACGTCTGACGGCCAAACACATCCCAGTTTGAGTTCTTCCTTGCTTGGAGGCGAAGGGACCGCACGCTGGCGCAAACGGTTACAAGAGGAAAATCGCGACAGGATCATTGTTTTCCTTGGCTCTGCCTATGGGATTTTCCATCTCGCAGAATTTGCTGTCTTAACTCATGTTCCCATCCGTCGCCTCCCCTCTCCTCTTGGCTCTCCACTCCACGTTCTCCATCGGTTTGGAATAGGACCCTAATCCTTATATCAAAACGTCAGCAAAAACTCTTCACACTCCCGGGGCAATGAGCACGTCTGCAGAGAAAAAGTGGACGCGCATTCACGTCCATTACCGCTGTTTCTAGAGGTGAACCTCGGCATAAGCTAACTCAGGTATACTTACAAGCAAGAGCAGCAAAATTTATAACAGACTCTTGCCCTGTGAATTGTGTGTGTATGCGCTTAAAGCCGTTCGCTGTGCTTCTTTTTCCAATAGCGCATATAGCCCTGGACCGTCATCGGGTAATTGGTCGCGATTTCGTACCTCTCCAGGGCGCGCGGATCTTGCGCGGCTTGCAGCAATGCCGGCCTGGTGTGCTCGATCAGCATCTCGATGATCTCGGCTTCGTTTTTGCCATCACGCATGGCGGCGAGGACGAAATCGCCCCAGCTATAGAGCTTTTCGCGCAGGTCTTCAAAGTGCGGGGCGATATTCTTGACCGCGCCGAAATGCCCGATGTAGAGGACGTCCGGGCGTAGGTCTTTGACCAGGTTCATGCTCTCGGACCAGGCTTCGAGGTCGAGATCGGGCGGCACAAACGCCTCGCCGGAGTGCGCGTCGAAGAAGATCACATGGTGAATGGCGTGGCCCGGCGTGTAATGCACTTCCAGGCGTCGGCCTGCCACGATGAGTTTATCACCGCCCTCGATGATCTTCAGACGATCAATTGGCGTGGATTCGATTTCTCCCCAGAGCAACTTCATGCGCTCTCCGAAGATGCGCGACGCGCTCGCCACTACTTTCGTTGTGTCGAGCAGGTGCGGCGCGCCCAGGCCGTGAACATACACCCGCGCCTTTGGCATCAGCTTCACGAGCGTGCCTGCCGCACCCGCGTGATCCAGGTGGACATGAGTTGCCAGGATATGGGTGACATCCTGAGGCGCAAAACCGGCTTCGCGAATCGCATCCAGTAATGAGTCGACAACGCTTCCCGGCCCGGGATCGACGATGGCAAGTTCATTGCCTCCCGTGAGCAGGTAGGAGCCGATGATCTCGTTTTCTCCCAGGAATGGGTGCGAGATTTGCCACGTTCCGGGACTCAGTTCAGTAACATGAGACAAGGTAAACTCCCTCTACTATATTGGCCCCGGACGGGTAGGCTCTGCATCTTTCTTGGCTGAGATGGCCTTCGCCTGTGTGAACAGCAGCAAGTAATCTCGCCCACCAGCTTTGGAGTCGGTGCCGGACATATTGAAGCCGCCGAATGGATGGACGCCCACCAGTGCGCCAGTGGATTTGCGGTTGAAGTAGAGGTTGCCGACATGGTACTCTTCCTTCGCCCGTTCGATGCGCTTTTCATCTTTAGAGTAGAGCGACCCGGTCAGTCCGTACTCGGTGTCGTTGACGATATGCAGCGCGTCGTCAAAGTCCTTCGCCTTAATCACCGCCAGCACAGGCCCAAAAATCTCTTCCTGGGCAATACGTGCCTGGGGGTCTACATCGGCAAACACCGTTGGCTCAATAAAGTAGCCAGGGCCATGATGACCACCACCGGCCACGAGGTGACCCTCTTTCTTGCCCACCTCGATATAGTCGGTATCGTCAATTGCTTTGTCTTCTCGATCACCTTCTGCAATACCTGATCGTAGACCTTGTCAACGATGATGGCGCGCGAGCCTGCCGAACACTTCTGTCCCTGGAAACCGAAGGCTGAGACGACAATGCCCGTCGCGGCTGCATCCAGGTCAGCCGTTTCATCGACGACCACGGCATCTTTCCCGCCCATCTCCAGAATGGTGCGCTTCAGCCAGCGCTGCCCCTTCTTAGGTTTGGCGGCCAGTTCGTTGATGCGCAGTCCTACATCGCGCGAGCCGGTGAAAGCGATGAAGCGCACCTGGGGATGCTCAATCAGCGCGTCGCCTATGGTCGAGCCTGAACCGGTCAGGAAATTGACCACGCCCGCGGGCAAGCCTACATCTTCTAAGATGCGCATGAACTGCCAGGCAATCATGGGCGAAGTGCTGGCGGGCTTGAGTACCACCGTATTGCCGGTTACAAAGGCTGCGCTGGTCATGCCAACCATGATCGCTCCCGGAAAGTTCCAGGGGGGGATGACCGCGCTAACGCCCAGGGGAATATAGACAAGTTGATTATCCTCGCCCTCGATGCGCACCAGCGGCTGATCGTCAGCCAGGCGTATCATTTCGCGGGCGTAAAATTCCATGAAGTCGATGGCCTCCGCCGTGTCGCCGTCAGCCTCAGCCCAGCTTTTCCCTACCTCGTAGATCATCCAGGCATTGAAGTAAAGGCGGCGCTCTTTGAGCAGGTCGGCAGCCGCGAAAAGATAGCCCGCTCGTTCTTCTGCCGGAACGCGCTTCCAGCTTTCAAACGCGGCGGCGGCGGCCTGCACCGCTTCGTTGGCCTGCTCAACGGTGGCGCGTGAAAAATATCCGATCGCCTGGTCGGGCTGCGATGGATTGACCGAGGCGAAGGTGGCATCGTTGGTGACGTGTTTCCCACCGATAACCAATGGGTGGGTTTGCCCAAGCTCACTCTTCACCTGTTCCAACGCGGCCATCTGCGCCTGGCGATTCTCCGGTTTGCTAAAGTCGGTAAAATCCTCATTCTTAAAGGGCGTCCGCGCTCGTGACGCTGCGCTCTCTATCATTTTTGCCATAAATCTGCTCCTCATTGTGCTTAAAACGGCTTCGTGTTTTCATTGTATCGCATAATGGATATGAATCGGTAGTGGAAGCGGGCAAAACTCTGCAAGCAGCATAAACTGCTTCACCGTCCAAATATGCCCTGTCTCACCGTTCATCAGTAGGATTACTCATAGCGATGATCTTGTGTTCGAGGTAATCTTGCTGTATAGTAGTGGCGAGCAATAGTCCGGCTACTTATCGAACGCCGATGCTATCAAGAATAATATCGTTGACGACACAATTGTCGTCGGAAAGGTTAGGTTCTATGAATATGGATTTGCTCAAGCAGCAGCAGAATCGGGGCTACCTCATTGCTGGGATTGGCGGTCTCGTTGGCCTCATTGCGTTTTTCTTGCCTTATATCACTTTTAGTTTCCTGGGTGTTGGCAGCTCCGTAGGCGGAGCAAGTTTAGGATGGGTCTGGTTCGAGGAAATAGCCGCACTGGTAGTCACTGCTGTTGCGGCGGTGCTCATTTACAGGAACAATGCTTTTGGTTTGACCAATATGCCTGTAGAGAAACAGATTCTTTATGGCAGGTACGCATTGATAGGTGGCGGCGCGTTGGCCTTGCTCATCCATCTGCTGTTCGCCCTCACTTTCCATAATGCTGTTGGCGGTTTCGATATCGGCATTAGCCTGGGGTTTGGTTTCTGGGTCTTTCTATTAGCGTCAATTGCCATGATCGTCGGAGGAGTGCTAGCTTACAGAACCCCTATGCCGGCAGCCGCGCAGTCGTGGCAGTATCCACAATCAACGGCGTATCCTCCGTACCAGCAGCAGCAGCCCTATCCGCCTCAGGCTCCCTCATATCCTCCGTACCAGCAGCCCTATCCACCAACGGAACAGCCGCCGCAGCAGTACCCACAACAGCAATATCCACCGCAACAGCAGTACCCGCAACAGCCGCCGCAGCAACAACCTCCGCAGTGGTAAATCCTGCTCGCGCTT
>VBHV01000028.1 GCA_005881995.1 Chloroflexota bacterium
ACACTTTCCTCGCCATGACTATGGACGAGCGATGGGCGAAGCGGACGCCGGAGGAGATGTTCCACACGTTTCACGGCTTTCACGGGGAAGGCTTTGGACTCATCCTGGAAGATCTGCTGGACCTGCCAACCGATATGCCCGTTTTGGTCGAGGGGTACAAGCTACTGCCTCGCCTCGTTGCTCCATTGCTGAGCCGACCCGATCAGGCGGTATGGCTGATTCCTACTCCAGAGTGGAGGCGTACTGCCCTCTCCAAGCGTGGATCTTTATGGAGCATAGCAGGGCAAACAAGCGACCCGGAGACGGCCCTGGCCAACTTACTCGCGCGTGATGCGCTCTATACAGAAGAGGTGTTCAGACAAGCTTCGGCTTTGCAACTCACCACCATTGAGGTCAGCGGAAGCGTCGATGAGTTGGCGACGTGTGTTGCCCAATGTCTCGGCATCGGGCGCCTGTGATGCCACCACCTATGCCGACCAGGGCACCAGGGAGACCAATTTACAATATATCGATGGAAAAAGAATTAAGTCAAACAACACTGACCTCCCTCTTTTTCGACTGTATATACTGGAAGAAATACTGGGGAGTAAGACCATGACACAGCAACACCCAACGCCGTCTCTCCAACGCAAGCAAGGAGAAGATGCAATCTACCAGTTGGCTTCCATCATCGAGTCTTCGGGGGATGCGATCCTCAGCAAAACACTGGAAGGCGTGATCACGCTCTGGAATAGAAGCGCCGAGGAACTCTATGGCTATGCTCGCGATGAGATACTGGGCCAATCTGTATCCCGCCTCATCCCGCCTGATCACCAACAAGAACTGCCTGCCATCCTTGAGCGGATCAAAGCGGGAGAGGCCATTGGACGCTTTGAGACGGTGAGAGTGAAAAAGGATGGCACCCTGATCGATGTGTCAGTCAGGATCTCCCCCATTCGCGACGCCCAGGGAAGCATATTCGGTGTTTCAGCGATTGCTCACGATATTGCTGAAGAGAAGCGCATAGCTGAAGAGCTGGCAAGAGGCAGCCGCGAACTGGAACGCATGAACAGTGAACTTCAACACCAGCGCGACCAACTGCTGCTCTTAAACTCGGCGCTGGCAGAGGCCCAACGCGGCAGGCAGTTTTTCTCCACTATGTCCCACGAATTGCGCACCCCCCTGGCCTCCATCATCGGCTTCAGCCAGCTGTTATTGGAAGGGGCAGCCGCCGGCGATTTGAGCCGGCAACAACAGAACAACCTGGAGCGCATTCTCAAGAACGGCCAACACTTACTCAACTTGATCAACGATGTGCTGGACCTGGAGAAAATCGAGGCGGGGCGCATGGAGGTCACTTACAACCAGGTGGACGTGAGAGAGCTGCTGAACTGGGTCGTCGAAGAGACCCAGTCGCTGGCCATCGCGCACCACCTGGACTTGCATGCCGTGGTGCAAGACGGGGTGGGCTCGCTGGAAACCAGCCCCGTGAAGCTGCGCCAGATCATGCTGAACCTGGTCTCCAATGCCCTCAAGTTCACCGAGCAGGGGGAGGTCACGGTCTCAGCTGCCCGTGTGGATGCCGAACACCTGGCCCTGGCCGTGCAAGATACCGGAGTGGGTATCCCTACGGAGATGCAAGAGCGCATCTTTGAAGCCTTTTACCAGGTGGAAGGGGG
>VBHV01000029.1 GCA_005881995.1 Chloroflexota bacterium
GACCCCCGCTTCGATAGCAACGCCAGGCGTGTAGCCAACCGCGAGGCCCTGCACGCGAGCATCGATGCCGTCTTCAGTCAGCTCACCATAGAACAGGTCATCGCACGGCTGGACCGGGCACAGATCGCCAACGCCCGCATGAACTCAATGCAGGAGTTCTGGGACCACCCGCAGCTGCAGGCACGCGAGCGGTGGCGTGAGGTCGACTCTCCTGTCGGACCGCTCAAGGCACTGCTACCGCCGGTCACGATGCGTGACATCGAACCACGAATGGACCCCATTCCGGCCCTGGGGGAGCAGACGGAGCAGATTCTGCGCTTCCTTGGCTACCAGGACGAGCAGATTTGTCGCCTGCGGGCCGAACGTGTGATCTAGCGCGAGTGACAACTAAGGAGGACCACTCTCATGGCAATAAAAGAGGGCTGGCAAGGCCGGTTCTTCGAGGATTTCGAGGTCGGCGATGTGTACCAGCATCCACTGGGGAGAACGGTGACGACGACTGACAATATCTGGTTCACCTTGCTGACACAGAATACCGCCCCGATTCACTTTGACCACCACTACGCGGCACAAACTGAATTTGGCAAGCCGCTCGTCGACTCGACCTTTACGCTGGCGCTGGTCACAGGGCAAAGCGTCGCCGACATTTCACAGAACGTCTTTGCCAACCTGGGATGGGATGAGGTCCGGCTCCCCAATCCGGTCTTCGAAGGCGACACCATCTACTCTCAGTCGGAGGTGCTTGAGAAGCGGGAGTCCCGGTCGCGCCCTAATGCCGGCATCGTGACGGTGCAGACTACCGGCTACAACCAGGACGCCAAGATCGTGATTACCTTCAAGCGTATCATCATGGTCTACAAGCGCGGGCAGGCGCCCAAGATTCCGCGCCTTACGCCAGAAAAGACGCCTGGGGTGAAGCCAGGAGCATGAGGCCAGCAGCAGTTGAGCCTGCGTCATGTGACGTTCAGGAGGGACGAGTATATGATCTGTCGCAGCTATCTCTTCGTGCCTGGGAACAGGCCAGACCGCTTCGAGAACGCCCGGCAATCTGGAGCGGATGCCGTCACCCTTGATCTGGAGGACGCAGTTCAGAGCGCACACAAAGACCTGGCCCGCGAGGCAGTAGCAGCATGGCTCTCGCCTGCACGGCCCGTCTATGTGCGCATCAATGGAACGGGCACCACCTGGTTCGAGCGTGACCTCGAGGTGGTGGGCATGCCTGGAGTGCTGGGCATTGTCCTGCCGAAGGCGGAGCAGCCCGAGCAGGTCGAGCAGGTAGCCGCCCGCCTCACTAGCGAAGCGCGGGTCCTACCGCTCGTGGAGACCGCCCTGGGCGTCTGGAACGCAGGTGCATTGGCACAGGTCCCGCGAGTGGAACGCCTCGCCTTCGGGTCGGTTGACTTCCAACTGGATACCGGCATCACCGGCGACCAGGAGGAACTGCTCTACGCTCGCTCGCGCCTGGTCCTGGCTTCACGCATCGCTTCCATCTTGCCTCCCGTCGATGGCGTGACGATGGCGCTCGATGACCTGGCCCGGCTGCGTGACGATGTAGTACGCGCACGTCGCTTCGGATTTGGCGGCAAGCTCTGTATTCATCCCAAACAAGTAGAAATGATCAATCGAGGGTTTGGGCCCACCGAAGCCGAACGGGCCTGGGCCAGGCGGATCCTGGAAGCGGTCGAGGCCACCGGGTCGGGAGCATTCCGACTGGATGGCGAACTGATCGATCGACCGGTGATCGAACGCGCCAGGTCGATCCTGGAACAAGGAGATTCGCTTGACGAACGAACGAATGAGGACATGACGAACCGCTCCATGTGAGCGTGTGGTATAAAAGGAGGTTAAAATGCAAGCAAGGATTCGTACGGTGATTATGAGAGGAGGCACCAGCCGGGGCATCTTCTTTCGGGACGAGGACCTTCCGGTGGATCCCGAAGCACGCAAATGGACCATTCTGGCCGCCTTTGGCAGTCCAGACCGCTATGGTCGCCAGATTGATGGGTTGGGCGGCGCCACCTCCCTGACCAGTAAGGCCGCGATCATCAGCAAAGGTACGCAACCGGGCATTGATGTCAACTTCACCTTTGGCCAGGTGAGCATCGAGCAGCCCTTGATCGATATGCGCGGCAACTGTGGTAACATCTCCGCCGCGGTCGGCCCCTATG